>NZ_BAABJI010000004.1:300000-600000 GCF_039543225.1 Mucilaginibacter defluvii | reverse complement strand
ATCTGTCGTTATTCCAACCAGGCGACAGATTTCTCCTCGTACCTTGTTCGAAATGACGGAATGATTTATTATAGATACCATAAATAAAAAGCAGTTGTAGTAAGCTTAATGTTAAACTTATTACCACAACTGCTACTAATTCCTGCTACTTTAAAATTAAATATGTATCGCCCGGTTGCCGGTTGCGGCAAGGCAGGCTTCGCGCATGGCTTCGGTATAGGTTGGGTGCGCGTGGCTGGTACGGGTTACGTCCTCGGCTGATGCACGGTACTCCATAGCTAAGACGGCCTCGGCAATCATATCCGCGGCACGCGGGCCTATCATGTGTACACCCAATATTTCATCGGTAGCAGCATCGGCCAATACCTTAACAAAACCATCCAGATCGCCGCTGGCACGGGCACGGCCGCTGGCCTTGAACGGGAATGACCCGGTTTTGTATTTGGTGCCCTTTTCTTTCAGTTGTTCTTCGGTATAACCAACGCTGGCAACCTCAGGCCAGGTATAAACCACGCCCGGTATCAGGTTGTAGTTGATATGTGGTTTTTGCCCGGCGATAATTTCGGCTACAAAAGTACCCTCATCCTCGGCCTTGTGCGCAAGCATGGCTCCTTTTATCACATCCCCAATAGCGTAAACACCTTTAACGCTGGTTTCCAGGTGTTCGTCAACGGTGATCTTACGGCCACGCTCCTCAACGGTAAGGCCAATGTTTTCCAGTCCTAATCCATCAGTGTAAGCAATACGGCCTACGGCTACCAGGCAGTAATCGCCTTTAAGTTCTTTCTTTTCGCCTTTAGGGCTATCAAAAGTAACGGTAACTTCTTCACCTTGCACAGTAGCACCGGTAACCTTATGGCCCAGATAAAACTCCATGCCCAGTTTGCTCAACACTTTTTGTAGCTCTTTGCCCAGGCCTTTATCCATAGTAGGGATGATGCCATCCATAAACTCAATAACCGATACTTTGGCACCCAAACGTGCATAAACCGAACCAAGCTCTAAACCGATAACACCACCACCGATCAATACCAGATGCTTAGGTACTTCTTTAAGCGCTAAAGCCTCTGTTGAGGTAATGATGCGTTGTTTATCTATCTTGATAAAAGGCAGTGAAGATGGCTTTGAACCAGTAGCGATGATTACGTTTTTAGTGGTAAGCTCCTGCGTGGTTTTATCATCTTTGGTAACTACTATAGTGTTTTTATCCTTGAATGAGCCAACACCCTGGTGAACGTCGATCTTGTTCTTCTTCATTAGGTAAGTGATGCCGCTGGTGTTAGCTGTTACTACTTCCTCTTTACGTTTTATCATCTGGCCAAAGTCAATGCCCAGGTTATCAAGGTTGATGCCGTGCGTTTTAAAAGTATGTGCGGCATTGTGGTAATGCTCAGATGAATCGAGCAGGGCTTTTGACGGGATGCAACCTACGTTTAAGCAGGTGCCGCCAAGCGTGCTGTATTTTTCAATTATAGCGGTTTTTAAACCCAGTTGGGCACAACGTATAGCAGCCACGTAGCCACCCGGGCCCGACCCTATTACGATAACATCATATTGCATAGTTCTGTGTTTTATTACGGGGCAAAGTTAAAACATTAAATGCTGGTATTGAAACTAAACCACCCTTAATGTACCCCTTTTATACCCCAGGTTGACAATAGGACAGCGTACCACATAATTTGTTTGTTACACATTTACTACGGCCATGCTACAGCCTGCCATATTGCTATATTATTATTACTTTAGATGCATTAACTGTACACTCAAATTTCTCCACCAAGTGAAAAAAATTACCCTGATGTTTTTAACGGCGATGTTAGTATGCCATATCGCCTTTGCACAGCAAGCCTACGTTAAGGAGCACTTTAACAAAAAGGATGTTTACATCACCATGCGTGATGGGGTGAGGCTGTTTACCTCTATCTATATCCCTAAAGATGCCTCAAAGCAAAACAAATATCCTATACTGATGCAGCGCACCTGCTACAGTGTTGGCCCGTATGGCCCCGACAAATACCCCGGAAGGCTTGGCCCTTCTTCCGAGATCATGAAAGAGGGTTATATTTTTGTTTACCAGGATGTGCGCGGCCGTTATAAAAGCGAAGGCACCTGGACGAACATGACCCCGGTTATCGACAATAAAAAAGGCAAGACAGATGTGGACGAAGGTTCAGATACGTATGACACCATCGACTGGCTGATCAAAAACGTTATCGGCAATAATGGCCGTGTGGGGCAATACGGTATATCGTACCCTGGGTTTTATACCGCGGCGGGTATTTTGTCCAACCACCCGGCGTTGAAAGCCTCCTCACCGGGAGCGCCTATATCCGATTTTTGGTTTGATGATTTCCACCACAACGGCGCTTTTATTGAGGGTTATTTTTTCACCTTCCCGGTATTTGGTGTGCCTAAAGGCAAGGCCGATACTACCGGCGCGTCATGGTTCGCCAATAAAATGATCAATCCCGGCACACGCGATGGCTATCAGTTTTTGCTTGACTTAGGTCCGCTAAAAAATGCCGATAAATACTACAAAGACAACTTTTTTTGGCAGGAAACCATTGATCACCCCAATTACGATGAATTTTGGCAGAAGCGTGGGTTGTTAAAACATTTCAACAACAAATCAAAAACCGCGGTAATGACCGTTGGCGGCTGGTTTGATGCCGAGGATCTTTCAGGCCCGCTGAACATCTACAAAACTATCGAGAAAAAGAATCCATCAGCGTATAATACTATTGTGATGGGGCCTTTTGGGCATGGGCGCTGGTCGCAGGAAACTGGCCATACGCTGCACAGCAACGTATACTTTGGCGATAGCATAGCTACCTTTTATCAAAAGGAGATAGAGGCTAAATTTTTCAGGCACTTTTTAAAGGGCAAAGGCGATAAAGCTACCGGCCTGCCCGAAGCTTACATGTTTAATACCGGCAAAAAGGAATGGGCTACCTTTGATAAATGGCCTGCTGCCAATGCCGAACACAAAAAGTTCTATTTAGCTGCCGACGGTAAACTAACTGATACGCAGCCAGCCACACCGGGTTCCATGAGCTACATCAGCGACCCGATGAAACCCGTACCTTATACCGAGGACAACTCCAGCACTATGGGTTTTACGCCGTTTAATTATATGAGCGAGGATCAGCGTTTTGCTGGCCGCAGGCCGGACGTACTGGTTTATCAAACCGATGTATTAACGGATGATATTACCCTTGGCGGCGAGATTATGGCCAACCTTAAAATTGCCACCACCGGTACCGATGCTGACTTTATTGTAAAGTTGATAGACGTTTACCCGCCCGATGAGGCTAACCATGCCTTTATGCCGAATAAGAGCATTATTCTGAGCAACTACTGGCAAATGGTACGGTCGGAAGTGATGCCGGCACGTTTTCGCAAGAGCTTTGAAAAACCGGAAGCACTGTTTGCCGGGCAAAAGGCTGATGTGAACTTTCGCTTGCAGGATGTGCTGCACACCTTTAAAAAAGGCCACCGTATCATGATACAGGTGCAAAGCACCTGGTTCCCGATAGTGGCGCGTAACCCGCAAAAATTTGTAGAGAATCCATACAAAGCCAACGAAAGCGATTACATAAAAGCTACCGAAACCGTATTTAACGATAGCTTTATTGATGTACAGATATTAAAATAAAATCATGCGCAAAACCTTATTACTATTAGCGGCCTGCGGCACGATGATCAGCACCGCTTCGGCCCAGTTAATGAAGAAAAAGAACGACTTTACCCGTGCCGATACACTGCGCGGTATGCTTACGCCGCTGCGTACCTGTTACGATATTAATTACTATCACCTGGATGTTAAGTTTAATATCGATCAAAAATTCATCAGCGGAAGCAACCTGTTTAAATTTACGGCTACTGTTGATTTTACCAAATTACAGTTTGACCTGTATGATAACCTTAAAGTTGAAAAGGTAACTTATAAAGGTAAAGAGGTGCCTTTTGCCCGGGAATTTAATGCGGTGTATGTTACCTTCCCGAAGGCCATCAAAAAAGGCAACAAGGATGAGTTTACCGTTTATTATTCAGGTAATCCAACCATCGCCAAAAATGCCCCCTGGGATGGCGGCGTAGTGTTTACGGCCGACTCATTGGGCAAACCCTGGGTAGCAACAGCCTGCCAGGGCGCGGGTGCCAGCATCTGGTGGCCCAATAAGGACCATCAGGCCGACGAGGTGGATAGTATGCTTATCAGCATCAGCGTACCAAAAGGTTTAAAGGATGTATCAAACGGACGCTTACGTAAGGTAACGCAATTAAAGGACGGATACACCCGTTTCGACTGGGCGGTTAAAAATCCGATCAACAATTATGATGTGGCCGCCAATATTGGCGATTATGCCAACTGGACAGACAGCTATGCCGGCGAAAAAGGCAAGCTCGACCTGAGCTTTTGGGTATTGAGCTACAACCTGGCCAAAGCTAAGGTTCATTTTGCCGAAGATGTAAAACCTATGCTTAAAGCTTTTGAACATTGGTTTGGCCCGTATCCATTTTACGAGGATAGCTACAAACTGGTTGAAACCCCTCACCTGGGCATGGAACACCAAAGCGCTGTAGCCTATGGCAACAAATACAAAAAGGGTTATTTGGGAGGCGATATGTCGGGCACCGGATATGGCACCAAGTGGGACTATATTATTGTGCACGAGAGTGGCCACGAATGGTTTGGCAATAACATTACCTCAAAGGATATTGCCGATATGTGGATACACGAGAGCTTTACCACTTACAGCGAAGGTATTTATACCGAGAGCCGCTGGGGCAAGCAAGCCGGGCAGGAGTATATACACGGGCAGCGTACAGGCATATCAAACGATGGCCCTATTGTTGGCCCCTATGATGTGAATAAGGAAGGATCAGGCGATATGTACCCTAAAGGTGCCAACGTGCTGAACATGATACGTACCATTATTAACGATGATGAAAAATGGCGCGGTATATTACGTGGCCTGGGCAAAACCTTCTACCACAAAACGGTTACTTATGATGAGGTGACCAAATACATCAGCGAACAGGCGGGCATTGACCTATCGACCGTATTTGAGCAGTATTTGAAACATGGCAACCTGCCCATGCTTGAACTGGTAGATGTTCGCGGCAAAATATATGCCCGCTGGATTGCTGAAACACCACGTTTTGCTATGCCCGTACGCATCCGCGTAAAAGGTGGCGAATATAAAATGGTGAATGTTAATAAGCGTTTATCACCACTTACGCTTGATGGCGCTACAAAAGATAATGTTGAGGTGGATACCTTTAATTACTACATAGGCGTATTGCAGGAATAATCAGATCCCTGCAATAACGCTTTTACTCATTCAAAAGGTCAGGACGGCGGGCTTTGGTACGCTCCAAAGCCTGCTCGAACCGCCATTTCTCAATTTCGGGCGTGTTGCCGCTCAGTAAAATATCGGGCACCTTATGGCCGTTCCAGTCGGCCGGGCGGGTGTAAACCGGAGCATCCAGCAGGTCGCCCTGAAAGGAGTCGGACAAGGCCGAGGTTTCGTCACTCAGCACACCGGGTATTAACCGTACAACACTGTCAACCAATACCGCCGCGGGCAGCTCACCACCCGATAGTACATAATCGCCAATACTCATCTCGCGAGTAACATACAGATCGCGCACACGCTGGTCTATCCCCTTATAGTGCCCGCAGAGTATCATGATGTTGCCTTTTACCGATAGCTGGTTGGCAATATTCTGGTTAAGGGTTTCGCCGTCAGGGGTCATAAATATCACCTCGTCATATTCGCGTTCAGCCTTTAGTTTTTCGATACAGGCCGCAAAGGGCTCAATCATCATCACCATACCGCTGCCGCCGCCGTAGGGGTAGTCGTCAACACTTTTATGCTTGTTGGTGGCATAATCGCGCAGGTTGTGTACGTGTATTTCGGCTATGCCCTTTTTTTGCGCACGCAACAAAATAGAATGTGCAAAAGGACTTTCGAGCAAACCCGGCAAAACGGTGAGGATATCAAAACGCATGGAGGCAAAGATAGTGATTAGAGATCAGTGGTTAGTAGTTTGTAGTTGGTGCTCAAACATTGTAAATTCGATAAATTTAAATAATGAGGAAGAGTTATATAGTGATTTTGATTTGTGGTTTAGCATTACTGGCGATTTTGTTTTTTTTCGCCCAGTATTTTGGAAACGGCACATTTGATATTCAAGTAAATCACTAATCACTATCACTCAATCCTCCTCTTCCAATATAAAAATATTTTCAACCGGTTTTTCAAATACGCGGGCAATTTTAAGGGCCAGCACAGTTGAGGGGACGTATTTATTGCTCTCGATGGTATTTATGGTTTGGCGCGACACGCCGATCAGTTCGGCCAGTTCACCCTGGGTCATGTTTTTGATGGCGCGCTCTACGCGCAGGTTGTTCTTCATGCGCTTAATCGGTATTTTTTAGTGAACGGTTGAGTTGATATATAGCCCATTTAAAGCGAACAATGAAAAACAGCAACGGTGTAAATATAAAATGTGCCGCCACGCCCAGCATAACATGCCATTTGTCAATAAATACAATGCACAATGCCAGTATAGCATAGTTAAAGTAAATAGACCATTGCAGCGAGTCGAGGCGTAGCTGGGCTATTTGTTCGTCCTCTATCCTTTCTTTTGAAAAAGCCACGAGGAATAATCCGCCAAGCCATAGCAATACAGCAACATCATGCAATACCTCATTGATTTGAAAGGTAGTGTCTCCCTGCATTACATCTATACTGTCTTTGTAATGGTAATTCAATGCAGCTACAACAAAACCCATAATAAAAAGCAAAGCCCCGATCAGGCTCCATTTGTGCGGAAAAAGAAAACGTGATTTCATATAATGTAAAGTTTGATTTACCAAAAGTAAAACAAACTTTACAAATGTCAAATATGTTTGACATTTTTATTCCATATAAACGTCAAGCAATCCTTCCGGTAACTCGATGTACAATTCACCGTCCTCGGTATTGATGCCCTTAATGATAGCCTCGTTAAGTGGGAAGAGTACCTCCCGGTTATTGTAACGCACGGTTGCAATGATCTGCTGCGGGTATTCCAGCACATCGGTTATTTCGCCAAGCTCACCGTGGTTGTCATCAATAGCGATAAAGCCCTTAACATCCATCAGCGTGAATTCGTCCTTTTTCTTTTTTGGCTTTAACTTACCGGCCAGGTACACATCCTTTTTTACCAGGGTTGATGCCTTTTCAATAGTATCCACATCCTCCAGGTTAAGGTAGGCCACGTTTTGCATGGGGTATTTAATGGATGCCACAAAGTATGGCACCTGCTTGCCGGCTATCTCCACAAACAGCGAATTAAACTTAATGGCATTAAGGCCATCAAAGTCAACATAGAGTTGCATTTCGCCTTTTAGTCCGCGGGTTTTTGATATGGTACCTATCCTGAAGTTTTCCTGTTTACTCATGGGCGTAATTTCTATATAACAACAATGGCGATGACCGTTTAGGGTACATCGCCATCATTAAAGTTTTTTGTGAAGAGTAATTATTCAGCGTTTTCGCTTGTTTCTTCAGTAGCAGTTTCAGCAGCTTCTTCAGTTGCAGGAGCTTCTTCTTCGGCTACAGGAGCATTTTTAGCGGCAATTGCGGCAGCTCTGTCTTCATTCTTTTTAGCTTCGGCAGCTAAAGCGGCTTTACGGGCATCATCCTTAGCGGTAGCCAGGTTTGATTTTTTACCTGTAATCTTGCCTTCTTTCTGGTCAACCCACTCAGCAAATTTAGCATCAGCTTGTTCCTGAGTTAAAGCGCCTTTAGTTACACCACCTTTTAAGTGTTTTTTGTATAAAACACCTTTGTATGAAAGGATAGCGCGGCAGGTATCAGTTGGTTGTGCACCACTGTCAACCCATTCAAAAGCTTTGTCAAAGTTGATGTCGATAGTAGCCGGGTTAGTGTTTGGGTTGTATGAACCTAAACGCTCAATAAAACGGCCATCGCGTGGAGCGCGTGAGTCGGCTACCACAATGTAGTAAAAAGGCTTGCCTTTTTTACCATGTCTTTGCAATCTGATTTTAGTTGCCATGTTTTAATTTAAATTATGTATTCAACATTCCCCCGGAGTTTTCTTTCAGCGGGGACGCAAAGGTACTAAAAAATACAATTCGTAATAGCCTTATTTTCAAATTAAAATAAATGGCAAACAATACCGCTGCAACGTGTATTTTTAACACCATGGAGAGAAAACTGCGACTTGCCATTGATATGGACGAGGTACTGGCCGACACCATTGGCAAATTTATAACCGTGTACGAACAGCGGCATCAAACTACCGTTAAACTGGACGACCTGCCCGGTAAAGAATTCCGCGAGGTATTGCCCGAAGAAATACGCGATACCCTGCGCAAATACATTAATGAGCCGGGCTTTTTCAGGGACATTCCGGTTATGGAAGGTGCTTATGAAGTGGTTGAAAAACTGCACGAAAAGTATGACTTGTACATTGTATCGGCGGCTATGGAGTTCAAAAACTCCTTGGCCGACAAGCTGGAATGGCTGAATGAACATTTCCCATTCATCTCATGGACCAATATCGTTTTCTGCGGACATAAGATTGTGGATGTAGATATTATGATTGACGACCGTATTAAAAACTTTGTAAATTTCGAGGGCCGCAAATTGCTGTTTACTTCGCCGCATAACCTGAATATTCATGATTATGAACGGGTAAATAACTGGAAAGAAGTGGCCAATTTGCTACTGTAATAATAACAGAAGAGGCTTTGCAACATGCAAAGCCTCTTCTGTTATTATTATGCTTGTAATTTTCTACAGCGATAGTATCTCCACCAGCTTCACCATGTTAGCATCCAGCTTATGCGAATTCTTTTTGCATGCCTGATCAAACGGTGTGAAGGTTATTTCGCCATTGATGATGCCTGCCATTTCGCCTTTGCGCCCGGCTTTCAAAGCTTCAACCGCGGCAAAACCTACCTGGCTTGCCAATACCCTGTCCATACAGGTTGGTTTTCCACCACGCTGTATGTGGCCCAGTATGGATACGCGTGTATCAATCTGCGGGAATTTTTCTTTAACGATATTGCCAATCTCAAATGCGCCGCCCTCGCGGTCGCCCTCGGCAACCATTACAATTCGCGATGATTTATCCTTGCGGCCATGCTCCAGGCGATGAAGCAACGCGGGCAGGTCTTCAGAGCTTTCAGGTATCAGCACCACCTCGGCGCCCGACGCTACACCTGTACGCAGGGCAATCAAACCCGAATCGCGGCCCATTACCTCTACAATAAACAAACGGTCGTGCGATTCAGCCGTGTCACGTATTTTATCAACCGCGTTAATTACGGTATTGATGGCGGTATCATAACCGATGGTATAATCGGTACCTATCAGGTCGTTATCAATAGTGCCGGGCAAACCAATAACGGGTATGCCGTACTCCTCACCCAACAAACGGGCACCAGTAAAAGTACCATCGCCGCCTATGGCTACCAGGGCATCAACCTTGTGTTTTTTAAGTTGATAGTAGGCCAGCTTACGGCCTTCTGGAGTTTTAAACTCCTCGCTGCGGGCTGATTTTAAGATAGTACCGCCGCGTTGTATAATGTTTGAAACTGATTTGCGGTTCATGGGCTCGTACTCGCCGTTAATCATGCCCTCGTAACCACGGCGTATGCCGGTAACCTGCAGGTCATGATATAAAGCTGTACGCACTACCGCCCTGATGGCAGCGTTCATGCCGGGCGCGTCACCGCCTGACGTAAATACTCCAATATTTTTTATCTCACTCATTTTTTATTCTTGTAGGCAGCTATTCCGCTGTCCAAAAATTTTATATAACTCTCAATGTTAAAATCAGCACCCGATGGCTGTATCTGCTTACCGTTAGCGTCATTCATCAGGTTGCCGTCGCTATCCAGCAATACATAGTATGGCTGGGCATTCGCTCCAAAACGCTTACCCTCAAGGTCAAGCCATTTTGCGCCTAATGTAGTAATTTTTTTGCCACTGAAATCAGATATATATACTTCGCTGGGCTTTAGCGCCGTTTTTTCATCAACATATAATTGCAGCAAAACATACTCGTCCCGCAAGCGCTTAAAAACCGCCGGATCTTCCCAGACATCAGTCTCCATTTTACGGCAGTTAACACAATTCCAGCCGGTAAAATCAATCATGATAGGTTTTTTTAACTGCTTTGACACAAGCAATGCCTGATCGTAATCATACCAACTATCAATACCTTTTATGCGTACGCGTTTAAACAGTTCGGCATACTTTTTTTCACCAACTGATAATTGTTGCGCAGCAACCGGGGCAGCCTGACCTGCATTGTCTGACAAATAAAAATCCTGCGTGGCCGGTGGCGGTAAAAACGCGCTGATCGATTTAAGCGGAGCACCCCATAAACCCGGTACCATGTAAGCTACAAAAGCGAAAACCACTATTGCGATAAGCGCGCGCGGAGCCGACAAATGCGGCAAATCACTATCATGAGAAAACTTGATTTTACCAATCAGGTATAATCCCATCAGCAAGAAGATCGCTATCCAAAGTGACAGGAACACCTCGCGGTCAAACCAATCCCAATGGTAAGCCAGATCAACGTTCGACAAAAACTTTAAAGCAAAGGCAAGCTCTAAAAAGCCCAATACCACCTTAATACTATTGAGCCACCCGCCTGATTTTGGCAGTGATTTTAAGGCTGATGGAAAAAGCGCGAATAATGTAAATGGTAAAGCCAAAGCCAACGAAAAGCCGAACATGCCGATAGCCGGGCCTAAACGTGCTCCCTTCGAGGCCGCATCAATTAGCAACGAACCAATAATAGGGCCTGTACATGAGAATGAAACTACCACCAATGTTGCGGCCATAAAAAATATGCCCGCTAAGCCGTTTTTATTTGAACTTTCATCAAGCTTATTAGCGAGTGAACTGGGCAAAGTAATTTCAAACGCACCCAAAAACGAAATGCCAAATACAACCAAAAGCAGAAAGAAGAAAAAATTAAATATACCGTTGGTTGAAAGTGCATTTAAAGCGTCGGCACCAAATATTAAAGTTACCAGCATCCCCAACAACACATAGATAATTATGATCGACAGCCCATAGATCATGGACTGGGTTATACCCTTTACGCGCGAGCCCGCTTTTTTGGTAAAAAAGCTAACCGTGAGCGGCAGCATAGGATATATACAAGGCATGCTTACCGCAACCAAGCCTCCTAAAAAACCAGCAATAAATATTTGCCAAAGGGTTTGCTTAGCCTCTTTAGGTGCGCTTACCGCTGTCTTGGCAACTTCAGTTTTTTTAACTGTATCCGTTTTTTGTTTCGCTTTGGCGGCAGCCAGGCTATCGGCAGCGGTAGGGATGTCAGTAAATTCAAGGCCGTCGGTTGAGGCCGTATCCTGCGCCTTTACATTTGCTGAAAACGCAAGCGACAGTGAGCTAACAATCAGTATAAATAGTATGCGCTTTGGCGACGTTGTGAGAGTATTCATCGTTTAAAGGCGTAATTATTTAACAGGAATGCTAAATGCCACTTCTTCCGGCGGAAGGCACTTCATATCGTTACAGGTCATGTACTCCAACTTGCCTTTTACTGTAGTAGCTTTGGCCGTTTTTAATTTTATTTTTTGCTGGAATATTACCGATTTTTCAAAATAAGTAACATCCATGCCGAATACCTTTTCATATTTGGTAATACCTTTTGGCTCTGTTGTTTTGCCAACCGGTGTAAAATCTTTAGAAGCAGCAAAAGTAAACGAGGTTTTGTTAGGGCCACCCTCTTTTACGTTTTGAGAGTAAATGTGCCAGCCGTCTTCCATAGTGGCTTTAAAAAACACAACAGCTTCAGTTTTACTTACTCTTTTAGCTGCATAGCTCCATTTAACGGGGGTTTCTATCTGCGCGAAAGCGCTTGCTGATAGCATGATGGCGGCAAATAATACCAGTAATTTTTTCATGTAGTCGAGTTTAAAAATTCTATTTCTTTGAGGTCAAACGTCAATTCTTCGTTTTCATTTTGCAGTACCAGCAAACCATTGGGCGTAACCCCGGTTATGGTGGCGTCAAAAATATAATTATTTGACTTGAATTGCCGCTTTTCGTTTAATCCGTAAAGGTATCCAGCATATTCGTTACGCAATTCCTGCTCCCTGCCCGCCTTTAGTTCAAGGTAGGCAGCCTCAATTCCACCGCAAAGGTCTGAAAGTAAAGCTTTCAAATCATAATCTGTATGTAAGATTTGCTTTAGCGACGAGGCGTTGGTAACATCTGCCGGAAAATCGTCCTGGTTAACGTTTAACCCTACACCCACAATGGAGTGTTTAATGGTATTTGAAAATAAAATGTTCTCAATTAAAATCCCGCCCACCTTATAATCGTCATAGTATATATCATTGGGCCATTTAACTTTTAATTTATCGCCTAATACAGGTTTAAGCGCACGCTGTATGCCCACACTAACGGCGCGGTTAAGGTCGAATTGATTATGTATGTTTAAAAAAACGGGGTTGAGCAGTATGCTGGCAGTAATATTTTTACCGGGCTGCGCGTGCCAGGTATTTTGCCTTTGGCCACGGCCGGCAAACTGTTCTTCTGCCATAATGACGGTACCCTCGGGCGCTGGCGTGGAATTTGACAATAGATTTTTTAGGAATGTGTTTGTTGAGTCAACTTGTTTAAGAGTTACTAAATTTCGGCCAACAAATAATCCTGAAAATATGTTACTTTGCAATGTATAATATTCTGTATATTAAAATCGTTCAAAACTAATTCTTTTTAATGGTAAAAAATAAAGCGATAAATGAATCCGCTTACATTTCTGAGATAGCCATACACGGCATACAGGAAAAAAAAGGGAATGATATAGTGAGGTTAGACCTTCGGAACATATTCAGTTCAGTTTCTGATTACTTTGTAATATGCCATGCCGATTCGTCGACACAGGTGCGCGCAATAGCAGCAAGCGTTGAAGATGAAATATACAAAGCCACCGGCCAGGAACCATGGCGCAAAGAGGGTTTGGAGTATAGCGAATGGATATTGCTTGATTATATTGACGTGGTGGTACACGTTTTCAGAACCGACAAAAGGGAATACTATGGCGTTGAGGACCTTTGGGGCGATGCCGAGATAAAAAGCTACAGGAGCGCTTAAATTATACAACTATATTAACATTGCTATTATTAAAATATTGATTGTAAGTTTGAGCAGGTATAAAACACATGAAAGATAATAAATTGGATAAGCCAAAACCTATAAGAAGACTATCAAACAAAAAGATAACGCCAAAGCCGCCCAAGTTCAATCTGATGTGGCTTTACGCAATCGTTATCATAGCGGTGCTGGTTGTGCCCACCATACTGGATGGATCACAAGGCAAGCGGATAGCTTATAAGCGTTTTGAAACACAGATGCTTAAGCAGCGCGATGTGGAGAAGGTAGAAGTTTACAAAAGCGGCGAGCTGGTGTATGCTGATGTTTATATAAAACAATCAAGCTTAACTAAACCACAATATGAGGATGTAAAGCGCGACAAGCGTTCTATCGGCCTTGGATCAGGCGGCCCGCAGTATACGTTTACTGATGCCTCTTACGAAAGTTTAAAGCAATCAATCACCGCTGCGGAGAAAGATTTGCCTGATGAGCAAAAAACACCCATCGTTTACGTTCAGCACGAAAACTGGCTGTCAAGCCCGTTACTGCAGTTCATCATTATGGGTGTATTGCTGGTAGCTATCTGGATGTTTATTATGCGCCGCATGAGCGGTGGCGCGGGCGGCGGTCCCGGCGGCCAGATATTCAACATCGGCAAATCAAAAGCTACCTTGTTTGATAAGGAAGCGCAGGTAACTGTTACCTTTAATGATGTTGCCGGTTTAGAAGAAGCCAAGCAAGAGGTTATGGAAATTGTTGATTTCCTTAAAAACCCTAAAAAATATACTAACCTGGGTGGTAAAATTCCTAAAGGTGCGTTGCTTGTTGGCTCACCGGGTACCGGTAAAACCCTATTAGCAAAAGCCGTGGCCGGTGAAGCGCAGGTACCTTTCTTCTCCCTTTCAGGATCAGACTTTGTGGAGATGTTTGTCGGTGTGGGTGCATCACGTGTGCGTGATTTGTTCCGCCAGGCTAAGGATAAAGCGCCATGTATCATATTTATTGATGAGATTGACGCTATTGGCCGTGCCCGTGGTAAAAACAATATAGTAGGCGGTAATGATGAGCGAGAAAACACGCTTAACCAGCTACTGGTAGAAATGGATGGCTTTGGTACTGATTCCGGTATCATCATTCTGGCAGCTACTAACCGTCCGGATGTACTGGATTCGGCCTTGCTTCGTCCGGGTCGTTTCGACAGGCAGGTATCTATCGACAAACCGGATCTGGTTGGCCGTGAACAAATATTTAAAGTGCACTTGAAGCCTGTAAAACTGGCTGAAGGTGTTGATGCTAAAAAACTATCAGCGCAAACCCCGGGTTTTGCAGGTGCTGAGATTGCCAACGTTTGTAACGAGGCTGCTTTGATAGCTGCCCGTAAAAACAAAGAGGCTGTTGACATGCAGGATTTTCAGGATGCTATTGACCGCGTGATTGGCGGCCTTGAAAAGAAAAACAAGATCATCTCCCCTGAAGAAAAACGCATTGTGGCTTACCACGAAGCCGGTCATGCTATTGCAGGTTGGTTCCTGGAGCATGCCGATCCGCTGGTTAAAGTATCAATTGTTCCGCGTGGTGTTGCCGCATTAGGTTACGCGCAATATCTGCCTAAAGAACAGTTTTTATACACTACCGAGCAATTGCTTGATGGTATGTGCATGACGATGGGGGGCCGTGTTGCTGAGGACATCGTATTCAACAAAATATCAACCGGCGCGCAAAATGATTTGGAGCGCATTACTAAATTGGCTTACGCCATGGTAACCATTTATGGTATGAATCCTAAAGTGGGCAACGTATCATTTAACGATACCCAGGGCGAATACCAGTTTAATAAACCATACTCTGAAAAAACATCAGAACTGATTGACGAAGAGGTGCGTAACCTGATAGGCCGTGTTTATGAAATGACCAAGCAGTTGCTTAATGACAAGCGCGATGGTTTGGAAAAACTGGCTAACAAACTGCTGGAAAAAGAAATTCTTTTCCAATCAGACCTGGAAGAGATACTGGGCAAGCGCCCGTTTGATAACCGCACTACTTATGATGAGTTTGTGAACGGTGCACAGGAATCAAACCAAGATCCCGTTGCACAAAACCTTGTGCACGAAGGAATAAGCGATCACTCAGGTACCTTTAATCGCAATCCTGAAGAAAAGGACGCCAGCGGTACCAATACCGGTAATTAATATTAATAACCCATAAAAAGCCATCCGCATTAAAAACGGATGGCTTTGTTGTTTATACTGATGAAAGACATTACTACCTCTAAAGAAAAACTGTTAAAAAAGATACGCAAAGCATTGCTTGAAAAGCGGGAGAACCCATACCCGAACTTTGAAGACCAGCCGCTTTACCCGCCTGCCGACGATATGCTGGAAGTGATGTTCGCTGAGCAGTTTACGGCTGTAGCGGGTCAGTTTGTTTTTTGTGAGGATGAAGTACAGTTTATAGAAAACCTGCTTAATCTTGCCGAAGAGCGTAAATGGCACAAAATATATTGCTGGGAGCCGGCGTTGCAGCAAATACTGCAACAGTATGAATATCCGTATTTTGAAACCGATAAGGGTTTTGACCAGGCCCAGGTAGGCTTTACCTTGTGCGAGGCGCTTGTAGCGCGTAATGGCAGCGTTCTGCTCTCTAACGCCGGCGCTGCCGGGCGCAGGCTAAGTATCTATCCGCCGGTGCATATCGTATTAGCCTATACCTCACAAATGGTTTTGGATTTAAAGGACGGCTTTAAACTGTTAAAGCAAAAATACGGCAATAACCTGCCCAGCATGATAACTAATGTAACCGGCCCAAGCCGTACAGCCGATATCGAGAAGACGTTAGTTTTAGGGGCACATGGCCCTAAAGAATTATTTGTTTTTTTGCTGGATGGATGATAGGTTAAGAATTGCTCGAAAAGCCGTATTGCTTTAACACATCGGCGGGCACGCCTGCCCATTGCGGGTTAGGCGCGTTGCCTGCATAACCAATATCTTTCATCCCCATTTGTGAAGTGAAGAAACCGGTAGCTACCAGATCGCGCATGCGGTTAAAAAAGGCAACACCCTGGCGCATGGCAGGTTTTGCCTTGTTTGGATAAGCGATCTGATCAACCAGTTCAATGCGCTGTTCCGGCTTACAATCAGCGAATATAGCGTTGTAACGGTTTAGGCACTGTACATCTAACCAGCGCAGGCCGCCGCGAAGCGGTACCTGATGTTCGGGCTGATCCTTAGCGATAAACTCTATAAAATCAGGCACCTTAGCATCAGAGGCGCTGCCTGAAACATCATCCTTCGGAATAATAATATCTGACAGAATAGTAATGGCAGCCATCTCCTGAGCGGTAAAAAAGCGCTGCGCCATTAATTGTTTATCACGCTCAATCTCCCAGGCCTGCCTGCCGGGGTTTGTATCCGTAGCTTGCGGCTGAGCCTGAGGTTGTGCTGCCGCCGGGGTTTCAGCGGCCTTTTTTTCGGGTTTAGGTTTGCATGCGTCAAGCAGTAAAGTTGTTGACAGTGTGCCCAAACCAAGGGCTTTTAAGGAGTCGCGCCTGTTCATATTCCCACCAATTAAACGTTTAATTTTTTACGTTGCGATAAAATATATTCGGCTGTACGCATACTCAAGGCAAGTATGGTCCAGGTAGCGTTTTTGTCGCCCTGCTGCACAAAAGGCGCGGCATCCACCACAAAAAGATTCTTGCAATCGTGCGCCTGGCACCATTTATTCAACGCCGATTTTTTAGGATCGTTGCCCATACGGATCGTACCAACCTCATGGATAATCTTACCCGGCGCTTCAAGGCCATAGCCCGTATCAACACCTTTAAACTCTGCACCTAAAGCGCCCATGTTGTGCATAATCTCCTTAAAGGTTTCCTGCATGTGTTTGGCCTGTTTATACTCATCAACTGCCCACTTGTAATGGAAACGCAGTACCGGGATGCCATATTTGTCCACCACTTCGGGGTCAATCTCGCAATAGTTATCAGCGCGTGCAATGGCGGTACCACGGCCGGCCATATACACCTCGGTACCGTAAAACCTGCGATAATCGTTTTTCAATGATGCCCCATAACCTCCGGCTTCTTTCATTTTACCGTCTTTACCCGGCACAAGCCCATTTTTTAAGTGCATACCCGAGCCGAAACCGTAAGACGGCATACCCATTCCACCGCCGTACTCAATATGGTACCCACGCGGAAAGCCGAGTTTCTTATTATCAAGCCACCAGGGCGAGTAAATGTGAATACTGCCCACACCATCCTCGTTGTAGCGCTTACGGTCCAGCAGTTGCGGCAAAAAACCCGACGCGCTTGAGCCGGTTGAATCATGCAGGTATTTGCCTACTACATTGCTTTCGTTAGCCAGTCCGTTAGGGTGTGCGGCAGATTTGGAATTTAGCAACAACCTTGCCGACTCGCAGGCGCTGGCACCCAGTATTACAATCTTCGCCTTTACTTGGTACTCCAGCATATCATCCTTATTTACGTATGATACACCGGTGGCCTGTCCGTTCTTATCCGTCAGCACCTCGCGTACCATTGCGTTTGATATAACCTGCAGGTTACCGGTTTTTAAAGCCGGTATCACCAGGCAAGATGATGATGAGAAATCAGCGTAAATTTTACAACTGCGGCCGCATTGCCCGCAAAAAAAACAAGCGTTCCTGTCCTTATTGCCCGGCAATGCTTCGGTGAGTACTGAGCCTCGGCTTGGGATAGTAGTAACACCGGCTTTGATTGCTGCTTTTTTTATAAAAAGTTCATTCAGCCTTGGCTTGGGTGGTGGCAGAAATATGCCATCAGGTTCACTCTCAATGTTTTCAACCGTGCCGAATACGCCTATCAGGCGGTCAACTTTATCATAGTAAGGCTTAATCTCGTTATAGGTAAAGGGCCATTCTTCGGTAAGTCCGTCGGTAGGTTTAAAATCCTTAGGCCCCATACGTAATGATATACGCCCCCAGTGATTGGTACGCCCGCCCAGCATGCGTGAGCGAAACCATTGAAAATCAGTTCCGTTTTTGGTGGTATAGGGTTCGCCTTCCAGTTCCCAACCGCCAAATGCAGCATCAAAATCACCAAAAGGGCGGGTAGTGCCTGCACCACGGCGCGGAGATTCCCAGCTGAAACGCAGCTGATCAGAGTTTTTAGCCGGATCGTAAAACGGCCCGGCTTCCAGCATCAATATTTTTAAACCGGCATGAGCCAATACATAACCGGCCATGCCGCCTCCTGCCCCCGAACCCACAATCACAGCGTCATAAACAACGGTCGATTTTTTTATCTGAAATTCACTCATGCCTGTCCTCCCGGCTCATAAATAAATAGTAGTAGCTAAAAAGCCGATTATAGTTCTTTGATCTTAATATCGCGATAGTAAACTGTATTACCGTGATCCTGCAAAGCTATGTGGCCTTTATGATAGGTAGCAAACGCCGGGTACGATTTGAATTTGCTGTTTTCAACCAACGCTTTCCACTCCGGCCCCCAAAGTTTAACATTAACTGTTTTGCTGCCGTTCATCCAAAAGGTAAGCTGACCATCCTTTTGGCGTATTTTAATGGTATTCCACTCACCGGCAGGTTTTGCTTTTTTTGATGGAGCGATAATGTCATATAACGATCCGGCGAGGTGGTTTTCTTTTTTGTTATCTTCAGCCTTAACATCATCAAGTACCTGCATTTCAATACCGGTTAAAAATGAGTAGCTGTATTTAGGATCCTCGTTTACATCGAATATGATACCGCTGTTACCACCTTCGGCAATCTTCCATTGCAGGGTAAGCTCATAGTTTTCGTATTCTTTATCAGTTACCAGATCTCCGCGGCCATCGGCACCAGGGTTAAGTGTTAAAGCGCCGTCAACAACTGTCCAGGCGTTGCCTACTTCGCCTTTATTGTACGTGTGCCATCCGGTGGTGGTTTTTCCGTCAAACAGGGGTGTCCAGCCGTTCTTATCCTTAGCGGCCGGCGTTTGGGCAAGTACTGAGTTGCAAAGTAATAGAGCAGCAATGCCCGGTAATAATTTCTTCATAGTTTATTCAATAAGTTTTTTTTGTGTGCGTGCAAGTGTGTAGGTGCGGTAAATATATTGCTTTTTTAAATAGATGCTTTAGATTTTGGAAGCGGGCATGTAAAAAAACAGATACCATTTTATAAACGCAAGGTTATTAAATCGCGTATGTAAAAGCCTCGCTAATAGTATAAATTAAATTTTGTTATCTTGCAGCACTCACCCATAAGCAGAGACCGTGACATTCGAGGATTTTAATTTTAACAGTGATTTATTAGAGGGCGTTTTGAGCATGGGGTATACCAAGCCAACCCCCATACAGGAAATGGCCATTCCGGTTATTATGGAAGGTAATGACCTGATAGCCTGTGCCCAAACAGGTACCGGCAAAACCGCATCGTTTTTACTACCCGTATTAAATTTTATTACCGAAGAGCATAAACATTACACCACAGCGCTTATACTCGCCCCAACACGCGAACTTGCGCAACAAATAGATCAGCAGGTTGAAGGACTGGCTTATTTCACGGGCATCAGTTCGCTGGCAGTTTTTGGCGGGGGCGACGGTATTGTGTATGAGCAACAGCGCCGTGGCATACAAAACAACGTAAACATCATTATAGCCACACCCGGCAGGCTGATAGCTCACCTTACATCGGGCATATTAAAGCTTAACCACATACGCCACCTGATACTTGATGAGGCCGACCGTATGCTCGACATGGGTTTTCAGGACGATATTACGCGCATCATCAGCTATCTGCCTAAAAAAAAGCAAACGCTGTTGTTTTCGGCCACCATGCCGCCGCGGATACGCTCTTTGGCCAAAACGGTGCTACATAATCCGCAGCAAATAAACCTTGCCGTATCGCAGCCTGCCGTAGGGGTTGATCAGCAGGTATACTACATTTCCGATCAGCAAAAAAATGGCCTTGTAAAAATGTTGCTTCGCGATGGCAACTATAACAGCATCATCATATTCTCATCAACCAAGGATAAGGTGAAAGAGGTTTATAAAGAACTAAAAAGAAGCAATTTGAAGATCAGCGCCTTTCACTCCGATTTGGAGCAGGCCGAGCGGGAGCAGATATTATTGGAATTCAAAAACAAGAGCTTACCGATTATCATTGGTACCGATGCCCTTTCGCGCGGTATTGATGTGGAGGGGATAGACCTCGTAATTAACTATGATGTACCGCCTGATCCGGAAGATTATATACACCGCATAGGCCGTACAGCACGCGCCGCTACCACAGGTACGGCCATAACCCTGGTAAATCAGCGTGACCTACGCCGCTTTAAAAGCATTGAATCGCTCATAGAAAAAACAATAGAGCAAAAGCCGATACCTGCCGAGCTGGGTGAAGCGCCCGTATTAACGGAAGAAAAGAAGCCCCATTTTAAGCGTAAAAACAAACGCTTTGGTAATAAAAAGAAACCAACAAACAACCAATGAAATTAAGAACTATACTTTTAATGGGTGTGCTTGCTGCATCAACGCAACTGGCATCAGCCCAGGAGAAAAAGGAAACATCAGGCAACCCTATATTTGAGGGATGGTACGCAGATCCGGAGGCGGCTATATTTGGTAAAACGTTTTGGGTATACCCTACTTACTCGGCGCCGTACAATCAACAGGTAAAATTTGACGCTTTTTCGTCAACGGATTTGGTGCATTGGACCAAGCATCCAAGCATTGTTGATACTTCCGCTTTAAAGTGGGTTAAGCGCGCGCTATGGGCGCCTGCCATCACCAAAAAAGGTAATAAATACTATTTGTTTTTTGGGGCGAATGACATCCAGAACAATAACGAATATGGTGGCATAGGCGTAGCTGTGAGTGACAATCCAGCCGGGCCGTTTAAAGATCTTTTAGGCAAGCCGCTGATTGATAAGATTATCAACAAAGCTCAGCCTATCGATCAATTCGTATTTAACGACAATGGGAAGTACTACATTATTTACGGCGGCTGGGGGCAATGTAACATTGCCCAGTTAAATAAGGACTTTACAGGTTTAGTTCCGTTTGAAAACGGTGAAACTTATAAATTAATAACACCTGAAGGTTATGTGGAAGGACCGGTAATGTTTAAACGCAAGGGTAAATATTACTTTATGTGGAGTGAAGGCGGCTGGACAGGCCCTGATTACCGCGTAGCTTACGCCATCGGTGATTCTCCGGTAGGGCCGTTCAAACGCATAAATACTATCCTGAAACAAGATCCAACCATAGCTACCGGCGCAGGCCATCACGCTATGGTAAACATACCTGGTACCGATGAGTGGTATATTATTTATCACCGCCGCCCGCTTACCGAAACCGATGGCAATCACCGTGCAACCTGTATCGACCGTATTTATTTTGACGAGAATGGAGAAATAAAACCGGTTAAAATAACAAACGAAGGTGTACCGGCACGAATGATAAAATAAACAACAGTTTAAAATAAAAAAACCCGCTGGGCCTCGCGCCTGGCGGGTAACCAATTAAATTAAACTATACTTTTTATTGAAAAAAAGCCAAATCAATATGCTGCATTCAGCAGCTAAATTTTGGTTCGGATAACGGATAACTCAACGCCACCTGAACACTTATTACAATCAAAACAGCAATACTGTTATCGATTGAATTGCTACAAAAGTAACTCTATTTGCGCAATATTATTGTAATAATAACACTTTCTCATTTAATATTATTATCCGTTAATAACAAGCTTTTAGCAAAATTGGTTGTAAAAACGTTTTATATGTTCTTCAACGTACTTTTCCCGGTAAAAAATTCATCTCCAAAAAGACAGTAAATTTATTAAGTTAGCGGTATGATGCTGAAAAAGTTATTTGCTTTATGCCTTTCACTGATGTGTCATACCATAGGCTTCGCGCAACAAACCAAAAGCTTTGTAATTAGCGGCGAGGTAACTAAACAACAATTAATTACTGTTGACTCGCTCAAAAATACAAGGCATATATATTGATAGCCTGAACACAACTAGCCACACAGGCGCGTTTAAGCATAAAGATGAAAAACTGAAGGGCATTCTGTTAAAGGATGTACTAAGCAATACTAAGTTTAATGTTAGCAATCCCAAACTGCTAAGTGAGCTTTACCTGGTTTGTGTGGCAAGTGATGGTTATAAAGTAGTTTACTCCTGGAACGAGTTGTATAACACCGCTGTTGGTGAAACTGTATTTATGCTGGTTGAAAAAAATGGCGTTGATATTAACGTAATGCCTGAAAGTATTCAGATGCTTTCTGCAAGAGATTACAAAACCGGCAGGCGATATCTGCACAACCTGAGTAAAATTGTAGTAGCGAAAGCTCCCTGATCATTCTCCCATACTGATTCCGTTACCTGCAAAAACATCCAGTTCATGCGGATAATGGCTAACGATTATTGCGGTAGTTTGCATTTCGGCAAACAATCCGTTTAATGCCGGCAAAAACCTCAATTTGGTTTTGATATCCAATGCCGAAAATGGTTCGTCCATCAAAACCAGCTTTGGCTTTGTAGCAAGTGCACGAATAACCGCAAGGCGTTGCTGTTGCCCGCCTGACAGATGCATGGGTTTGTGATTAGCAAATGCTGTTAGTTCAGCCATGTGCAGCAGCCGGTTTATCCATTGTGCGCCCTTTGTAGCATATTGTAAATGCTGAAGTACAGTCATGTGCGGAAACAACGCATAATCCTGGAATACAAACCCGGCAAGGCGCTTTTGAGGTGATAGATTAATTTTTTCTTCCGTATCCAACCAAATAGAACCATTGACGGAAATACGCCCGAGTTCCGGTGATATGAACCCGGCTATTATCTTTAACAGCGTAGTTTTGCCTGCACCGGATGGCCCTGTAATTTTAGTAACCGTGTGTAACGGCAGTTTTCCGGTAAATTTTAATAATTGTCCGCCGTTGTCGATGTTCAGTTTTTTTTTGATGTCTATCTCAATCATTCCAACGGAGTTTTGATTTGTGTACGATTATAGATAAACACGCCGGTCAGCAATAAAAATGTAATGCCGAACAGTAACAACGCGTAATTGGCGGCAAGTAGAAAATCCATTTGCTCAACGGCATCATATACCGCTACGGATGCTACGCGTGTAACACCGGGTATATTGCCGCCAATCATCAGCACTACGCCAAATTCACCGAGTGTATGTGCAAAGGTTAATACCGCGGCCGTTAGCAAGGCCGGTTTAATATTGGGCAACAAAATATGTTTAAACGTTTGCCACTGCGATTTACCTAACGTATACGATGCCTGAGCTAACGAGGGAGGCAATTGCTGCAATGCTGACTTTACAGGCCCGGCCATAAACGGCAGGCTGTAGATTACTGAAGCTAATACCAAACCAGGGAAAGAAAAAACCAATTGCACATCAAAGGCTTCGTGCAGCCATTCGCCTAAACCCTGTTGCGGACTAAAAGCCAGCAGCAGATAGAAACCCAACACCGATGGCGGCAATACCAGTGGCATCGTGATCAGCACCTCAACCAGCATCCGGAATATAGTGCGCTTTTTTGACAACCACCATGCCAGCGGCAGGCAGATGACCAGCAACAATATAGTTGTTATTGTTGCTAATTTAAGTGATAACCATATAGGCGCAGCATCCATTTATTTTACCTGGTAACCGTATTGTTTAAAAATGCGCTTAGCCGCCGGGCTTAACAAAAACTCGTAAAATTTTTGGGCACCTGCTTTATTCTTTCCGGCTTTTAGTAGTACCATGGCCTGCTTTATGGGTGAATAGTTGTTGTTATCCATTTTAAGCCAGTATAGTTTGGTTTTCAATTGCGGGTCTCTAATCAAAGCTTCGGTTGTAAAACCTACTGATACCACGCCGGTTGTAATGTAGGTATTTACTTGCGCAATGCTTTCGCCATATACCAGCCTGGGTTTTAAGGTTGTCAGCAAAGCATCCGCTTTTAATACCTGTATAGCCGCTTTGCCATAAGGAGCAGTTGACGGGTTTGCTATTGCGATTTTTTGCGTGGATTTATCTGTCAGCCATTTTTTCCATCTCTTTGTATCAAAGGGCCGTTGACTGCATAAAATAAGGCTACCCAAGGCATAGACCATAGGTTTGTTAATGGAATAACCCTTATTATATAATGTTTGCGTAAAGGCCACATCGGCAGATAGAAAAATGTCATAGGGCGCGCCGTTCATCGACTGGGCCGTCAGTTTACCCGATGCACCGTGTATGGCTGTTACAGTGATGCCTGTTTGCTTCTTAAACTCGGCAGCAAGCGGTTTTATAACGCTTTGCAGATTTGCCGCGGCAGCTATCTTAACATCCTGCGCCATTGCAATTAATGACAACGCGACAAGCATTAGTAACAAAGAGCCCTTTTTATACAACATCATACATCAACAAATATAAAAGGCTGTAAATAAAAAAGGCTGCACCTGGAGGGCGCAGCCGGTAAATAAATACAATGGTCAGTTAATATTTATTAAAAATCTTGATTATAACTCTTCGTCGTGCTGGCTAACGTCAAGGCCGATAGCTTCCTCTTCAGGGGTAACACGTAGTTTTGAGATCAGGTCAGTAACTTTCAACAGGATGAATGAACCAACAAATGCGAATGCTGATACGCCGACTAAAGCGATAAGGTGGGTAACAAACAGTTTGGTATCACCATAAAACAGGCCATTACCGGTAGTGTTAGCGCTGTTTACATTAGTATGGGCAAATACACCGGTTAATAGCATACCTACCATACCACCAACACCGTGGCAAGGGAACACGTCCAGCGTATCATCAATGCTGGTTTTGCTGCGCCAGATCACTACCAGGTTACTTACTACCGCAGCAACAATACCGATAATTAATGAATGTGGAATGGTAACAAAACCGGCTGCAGGCGTAACGGCCACCAAACCAACCACCGCACCAATACAGGCGCCAACAACAGATGGCTTTTTACCGCGCAGCATATCAAAAAATATCCAGGCAATAGCAGCTGCGGCTGATGCTGTGGTTGTAGTACCTAAGGCTGTAGCGGCAAGTGCGTTAGCACCTAAAGCAGAACCAGCGTTAAAACCAAACCAACCAAACCATAGCAAACCGGTACCCAACAGCACGTAGCTGATACGGGCAGGCGCATGTGCTTTATCCGTACGTTGTTTAAGGTAGATTGCTGACGCTAAAGCCGCCCAACCTGCCGACATGTGTACTACAGTACCACCGGCAAAATCTAACACACCCAGTTTAAAGAAGTAACCCTCCGGGTGCCAGGTGGCGTGTGCCAACGGGGCGTAGATGAATACCATAAACAGGCAAAGAAAGATTACATAAGAATTAAAGCGGATACGCTCGGCAAATGCACCGGTGATAAGCGCCGGGGTAATTACCGCAAATTTCAATTGGAACATGGCGAACAATACCAATGGAATGGTTGGTGCCAATGGCCAGGTGTCATTACCCAGCATTCCCTTCATCATAAAGAAGGTTGAAGGGTCGCCCAGGAAGCCGCCGAACATGTCTTTACCGAAAGCAAGGCTGAAACCAAATACCACCCAAAGGATAGTAATGATGCCCATACATACAAAGCTTTGCATCATGGTAGAAAGAACGTTCTTTTTGCTCACCATACCGCCGTAAAAAAAGGCCAGGCCCGGGGTCATGATGAGCACTAACGCGGTACTCACTAACAGCCATGCGGTATCGCCGCTGTCAATCTTGCTGTCGGCAATAGTGGTTACATCAACAGATGGATAGAGCAGTGCGAGCACCACAACTACCACCAGCAGTAAAAAAGGTAAGATTTTTTTCATTTGTGTTTTTTAGTTAGGGTTAATTTATCGGATTTATATTTTAAAAGGGGTTAATTCAATTTACTATTCATTCAAAATCAATTTTTAAAAATCAAAAATACCATAAAACAATTATTTAGGACTTGAACATCTACACACAAGCACGATGTTTTATTTATAAAAACACGAAACATAGCAATATATCCTAAATATCACTCTTTGAAGTAGCGACAATTACATTTTATAATGCAATATGATAATAATTATTGAAAATTGCAGTCAATTTTAACAAATTTTTAAAAATATACAAGAATTTATTCAATCATTTTTGAAAAAAGCCTCATTTAATTCGACGTTTTGAATACTAAACAACAAATACCCTAGTAACAACACCCCAAACGACCGGTAATCATCAACTAAAATCCTGTGAATAAAAAAGGGGATAAGCAACTTTTCTTGCTTATCCCCTTTTTATGTCGGTTGGCTTACTGTTTAGTTTTCTACTGCCGAAAATATCTCTAATAAAATATTCCACTTGTGCCTCTTATCCATCTCCCAAACGCGTACGTAATTAAAGTTACTTACGATGTTGCCTTTTTTTATACGGGCAGTACCGTAGCTGTAAGCCAGATCACTGCTTGCTGAACGGCCTGCGTTAACAGTGGTGCCTGTAATATATATAGCCTGGTTCTGCACAAAGCGCATAACCTGATCCTGCCCGGTCATGGCTTCAAAGCCCGGGAAATAATAACGGCCTTCCGGACTTAAAAACTCCTTATAAGCGCCGGCGGTCGATTTTAAAAGCGCATCGTTAAATTGCTTGTCAGTAGCCAGAATGATATTTTTTCCTTTAAACGGATCTTTACTTGCCGAAGCCTTAACAGCTTCCGGATCTTTTATATCCTCAATAGTTTCCTTCGTAGGTTCTGGGTGCTGAATGCCCAGATCAATCAGTAATTTTAATTTACCTTGGGCATCGCTGCGCCAAATGGATACGTATTCGCCATATATTTTATCGTCATCCTTTTTACTGTTTTGATAAATGTATGGCCCTGCGGTAAAGGCTAAGTCGCCACTGGCAGATATACGTGCAAATTTAGGCTGCCAGGTAAGTAAACCCGGCTGCTTGGCAATAGTGCCATAAAACTCACTTATTTTAACCGCGTTAGGTTTAAAAACAATACCTTCCGGATCGGCAACGGCTAAAAAGCCATCTTTAATGCCTTTGCGCGCTATCAGTTTTTCAAAAGCATTTTCTGCGGCTATAACGGTTTTTACTTCGGCCGGTGCACCACTTTGCGCGCTTGCGGTTTGTGCTGCCACAAAGCCATTACAGGTAAACAGAATACCAGCGGCTAATAGTAGTTTTTTCATAAATATGTGTATGGTGTATGTTGATTAATTTGACAGATGTAACTTTAACGAATAATATGATACGTAATTATATCTGCCTGTAATTTATAAACAGTTTAAGCTTTGCTCCAGGTAGTACCTTCCTTACCGTCTTTCAACTGAAATCCTATTTGCTGCAAGCCGTTGCGTATTTTGTCTGACGTGGCATAGTCCTTATTTACCTTGGCTTCATTACGCAGGTCAACTATAAAGTCCATTATTTTTGGCAGGTCGTCATTCTCAGTTTGCTCGTCTTTCAAACCTAAAACATCAAACACAAAGGTGCGCATCATGTTTTTAAGCAGCTCTAAATTTTTCGTGTCGATCTTCAGCTTGTTATCATGTACCGAATTAATGATGCGCGATGCCTCAAACAACTCGGCAATCAACACCGGGCTATTAAAATCATCATTCATAGCATCATAGCAACGGTCAATCAGTGGCTGTATCTCCACCTCAGTCGAGGGGCTGGCTTTCAATCCGTCGAGCAAACTCAGTGCATTCATCAGGCGTTTAAAACCTTTTTCGGATGCTTCCATGGCTTCGTTACCAAAATCGAGCGTGCTACGGTAATGTGCCTGTAACATAAAAAAGCGCACCATCATCGGGCTGTAGCCCTTGCTCAATATATGGTTGTTGCCTGAGAATAGTTCATGCGGCAAAAAGCTGTTACCTAATGATTTTGACATTTTTTGCCCGTTAACCGTCAGCATATTGGCATGCACCCAATAGCGCGCCGGATTTTTACCGCAACAAGCCATGTTTTGCGCTATCTCATTTGTATGGTGTGTAGGCACCAGATCCAACCCGCCACCGTGGATATCAAACTGATCGCCCAGGTATTTATGGCTCATGGCCGAGCACTCCAGGTGCCAGCCTGGGAAGCCCACACTCCAGGGCGACGGCCATTTCATCAGGTGCTCCGGTTTAGCTTTTATCCATAAGGCAAAATCAAGTTTGCCGTGTTTTTCGTCCTGCCCGCCCAGGGTACGGGTATTGTTCAGCATATCTTCCAGGTTTCGGCCACTAAGTACGCCGTAATCCTGGCTGCTGTTGTATTTCTCTACATCAAAATATACCGATCCGTCAACCTCATAAGCCAGGCCTTTATCTAATATGCCTTTTACCATCTCAATCTGCTCAATAATGTGGCCGGTGGCGGTAGGTTCAATGCTTGGCGGAAGGGTGTTAAAGGTTTTCATTACCTCTCTGAAGCCAACCGTGTATTGCTGCACCACTTCCATAGGCTCCAACTTTTCAAGCTTTGCTTTTTTGGTAATTTTGTCTTCCCCCTCGTCAGCATCGCCCTCCAGGTGGCCAGCATCAGTAACATTACGAACGTAGCGTACTTTATAGCCCAAATGCTGCAGGTACCTGAAAATTAAATCGAAAGATATATAAGTACGGCAGTTGCCCATGTGTACATCGCTGTAAACAGTTGGGCCGCAAACGTACATGCCTACGTGAGGCGCGTTAAGCGGTTTAAATTCTTCTTTTTTACGTGTTAAAGTATTATAAACAAATAAGTTTTGTTTCATATAAGCGCAAACTTACAAAACCCCCTCTAAATGTATGCCCAACGTTGCTATATTTTATACAAGTATGATGATAGGCGCGCGTTTATTTCAGCACCACATCGCTAAAGAGCGGATAATGATCAGATAATTTTTTTTCGATGATGCGATAACCGGCAATATCAAACTGCGGGCTGGCCAGTATGTAGTCTATCTGGTAATTGGGGAAACTGCCGTTGTAGGTACGGCCAATGCCCGACCCCTTTTCCCTGAAAGCATTTTTTAATCCTTTGGCCATGGTGTTAACCGCGAATGATGTGGGCGTATCATTAAAATCGCCCATGATGATATAAGGATGCGGACAAGCCAAGGCATGTTCCTTTACTTTAAAAACCTGCTCGCTGCGTTTTATAAAAGCGGTTTTGAGTTTACCGCCAAGGCGGCGGCTGGCCGTCATGCTGGCTTTACCTTTTTGCGATACGGTATCCAGGTAGCGGTAATCATCGGGGCCAAAATTTACCGATTGCAGGTGAACATTGTAAATCCTTATCTTTCTACCTTTATAATCCAGGTCCGCATATATGCATTGATTATCAGTGTTTTGACTGGTAAAGGTTATAGAACCCGTATTAAGTACCGGGTATTTGCTGAAAATAGCCATGCCGATATCTTCCTGCTGACTGGAATGTATGGGTTTAAAAAAATAGTGGCTGCTTTGCATCAGCTTTGTAAGCGAATCGGTAAGGGCATACTTGCCGCGCTTGCGGGTAAAAAACTCCTGGAAGGTAATTACATCGGCTTGCTGCTCAGCCAAAAGTTTCAAAATATCATGCCGTGTAGCCGAATCGTTCTCAAAACCGTATGGCTTAAAATTGTGCACATTATAAGTAAGCACCCGCATGCTGTTAGCGGTAGCTTTACTATCGCCTGATGCCCGAAAACCGATGTTATTGAACAGGATATTATACCCGAGTGCTATAGTGACAATTGATATGACCGCATAACGGCTTCGGCGGAATAACCAGTATATGATAATAAGAATGTTGACCAGCAGTATAAAAGGGTAGGCCAACCCAAAAAAAGCGATTACCCAACTTTTAGCCGGATTAATTATAGGCGCCAGGTAGCTAATAAGCAACGCCGCGCAAAGCAGGATATTTATCCACAAAAAAATGCGGTCAAAAAAACTGGCTTTCTTTTTTTTAGCGTTCATCCTTGCTGGCCCGGAACAGTACTTCCTTCTCCTGGCGGGTAAGGTTGTCATATCCCGATTGTGAAATTTTGTCTAATATACGGTCAATTTCGTCCTGTGCAGGGTAGGATGAAGCAGTTTTTTCGGGGTTTTTTGAAACCACGCGCATTTTGGGTTTCGGCTTAAACAGGTTGTTAACGTTGCCCACCCAATCGCTGCCACGTTGCAGGCGCTTTATATAGATAAAGCCTAACAACGCGCCCCCTAAATGGGCAATGCTACCGCCTGCGTTGCTACCGGCCATGCTTAAAAAATCTATCAGTATATAAAATATAGCCAGCCATTTTAATTTAACCGGACCGAACAAAAACAGATGGATGGTATAATCAGGCAATAAGGTGGCTGTGGCAATAATAATAGCCATTACTCCTGCGGACGCGCCAACAACACTCGCATTTGCGCCCTCAAAGGCCGGTATGGTATTAAAAGCTAACACAAAAAAGAACGCTCCTGCTAATCCGCCCATCAAATACAAGCCTATGGTACGCTTATGGCCCAGATATTCTTCAAATATTTGCCCCATCCAGTATAGCCACAGCATGTTGAACAGGATATGGAAAATATCGGCATGTATAAACATGTAAGTAACCGGAGTCCAAAAACGATGCAATAACTCATTGAACTGGGCAGGCAGTTGTAAATATTCATGGCTGAAGGCAATAATCCTGCTATTTCCGAAACCAGATACAAACAACTGTTCAAACACCGCTGGTATGTTAATCAGCAAATAAACCGCCACGTTAATGCCGATCAGCAAGAACAGTTTACTTTGTGTATATTTTATCTTATAAGATATATTTTGCCAGAGTGTCATGGTTGATAACTCCCGTATGTTTTTAATAGAAATTCCTTGAGCTGCGGTAACCCCATATTTTCAGCAGTATAAATCCGAACAGCGCACCACCTATGTGTGCGAAATGCGCAACTGAATCGCCCGGAGAATTACGCACACCAAGAACGAGCTCTATAAGCATATAACCCGTAACTACATATTTTGCTTTAACAGGAATCGGAATAAAGAAAATAAATACTTCGGCATTAGGAAACAGATATCCAAACGCGAGCAATATGCCAAACACTGCTCCTGAGGCGCCTAATACAGGGGTGCTATAAATATCTCTTACTTTTATAAGCCCAGCTACATCATCAACATTGCCGGCGTTAACTGTATTTGCAGTGAACGATCCGAGTACGGAGTAAACCTCCAGCCCTTGTACAAACATATGTAATGCAAGTGCTCCTAAGCCTGTAATAAAATAATACTCTATAAAGCGCTTGATGCCTAACGTTTGCTCAATCACAGTTCCGAACATAAAAACAGCTATCATATTGAACAATAAATGCTCAAATGACCCATGCATGAACAAGTACGTTATAGGTTGCCAAAATTTAAAAAAAGGCGAGTCGAAATAAAATGCGGACAGATGCTCAACTAAACCTAATTGTTTTAGGCTTATGGTTGCTATAAAGAAGATTACATTAATTATGAGCAGGTTTTTTACCGCCGGGGTAAGATTAAATTGCATGTTAAGCCTTTTTGTATAAATATAGCTATTATAAAAGTTGTTACTTTTCAAATCGCTCTAAAATTTCATTCATGGTAAAGGTGCTGATCACCGGTTTTCCGTTCAGAGCCACGTTAGGCATCTGACAGGCAAAAAGCTGATCGATCAGCAAATTCATTTCCTCGAGCGATAGCTTGGTACCCGCTTTTATGGCAGCGTTACGAGCCAATGAACGGGCAAGGTTATCGCGTTTATTTAACTTTAAAACTGCCTGGTTGTTTTTAAAACCTTCAAGCAAATGCTCTAAAAGTTCGTGCTCGCTGGCATTGTTTAGGTCGGCAGGTATGCCCTCAACCACCACCGTATTTTTGCCGAACTCACGTATATCAAAACCCAGTGACTTTATATCAGGCAGCAACTCCCTTAATAACTCAAAATCGCTGCTGTTTAGTGTAACCGATTGCGGGAAAAGACTTTGCTGGCTGGTGCCCGAATGGCTTTCCAGTTGCTGCAAAAAACGTTCGTATAAAACCCGCTCATGCGCCGCCTGCTGGTTGATCAGCATAAAGCCTGATTTTATTTGCGACAGTATAAAACGGTTATGTACCTGGAACAACTGGCGTTCGCTGGCCTTGTTCACATCCTGCTCGTTAACGCTTATCAGCTGCTCGGTATGCAGATCCTGCTGTACGGCCTGCTCTCGCTTGCTGATCTGGTAAAGCGTATCCCAGTTTTGCGGTATGGGCGCCTGGCGGTAGCTGCCTCCTCCTCCGTTACCATTGCTCCGGGTTAAGTTACTGTCGCGCAAAAAAGGGTGTTCCTCGCGCGCCGGTTGTCTTACTTCAGAAGCAAAGGGGTTAAAATCGGGATTTACCGTAATGGTTGGCGGTACTATTTCGCCCAGCGGCTTTTCGGTTATAAGGTGGCCGATGCTGTTCTCCTGGTCAAAATCAATGGTAGGCGTAATGTTATACTTACCTAAAGCCCTTTTTACCGCTGAGCGGATGATGGCGTAAATGGCTTTTTCGTCCTGATATTTTATCTCAGTTTTAGTGGGATGCACGTTGATGTCAATCTTAGCCGGGTCGATATCAATAAACAACACATATAACGGAAAACTATCCTCCGGTAACAACTCCTCAAAAGCGGTCAGCACCGCATGGTTAAGGTAAGCATCGCGGATAAAGCGGTTATTTACAAAGAAGAATTGTTCACCCCTTGTTCTGCGGGCAAACTCAGGCTTGCCCACAAAGCCATGTAATTTTATAATAGTGGTGTCTTCTTCAACCGGCACTAAACGCTGGTTGTAGTTGTTACCCAACAAATGTACAATACGCTGTTTTAAGCCTGACGCGGGCAAATGGTAAACTTCCTGCCCGTCATGGTGCAGTGTTAAAAACACCTGCGGGTTAGCCAGCGCTACGCGTTGAAATTCGTCGATAATATGGCGCATCTCCACCGGGTTACTTTTTAAAAAGTTACGGCGGGCGGGTGTATTATAAAACAGGTTTTTCACGGAGATGGATGTACCGGTCGCAGTAGCGCAGGGTTCCTGGCTGATCACTTCAGATCCTTCAATGGTGATGCACGTACCCAGTTCATCCTCATGTCGACGGCTCTTTAGTTCTACCTGCGCAATGGCCGCTATGGATGCCATAGCCTCGCCCCTAAAACCCATGGTGCGAATGGCAAACAGATCATCAGCCTTACGGATTTTTGACGTGGCATGGCGTTCAAAGCACATGCGCGCGTCGGTCATGCTCATACCACAGCCATTGTCAATCACCTGGATCAGCGACTTACCGGCATCTTTTAAAATAAGCTGTATCTTATCTGCCCCGGCATCAATGGCATTCTCTATCAGCTCCTTTACAGCTGACGCCGGGCGCTGCACCACCTCGCCTGCGGCAATCTGGTTGGCAACGGAATCGGGTAAGAGCTGTATAATATCGGGCATGAGATAGAAAAAATTAAATTCAGGGTGTAAAATTAATCAATTGACGGCATAACTTTACGGTTTGTGGATTGTAATAAAACATGTATCTGTAAATATCAGTCTGTAAAAAATACCGTTACTAATTGTATATGAGAAAAAACCAGTGGGGCGCCATGCCCTGTATGTTAGCACTGTTTATAATGTTCAATTCGGCCTGCGCGCAAAACCCGCCCATGAGCGCCGTAACCTACCTGAGCGAAGAAAAGCAAACCGAACAAAGCACGGTATTGCTTAACAACGAAAGCCAATTGGTGCCGCTTAAAAACCTGGATAGTATAAAAATTGCCAGTGTAAATTTCTCAAACACATATGCCACACAGTTTGATAGCCTGCTGAACAAATACGCCGAAGTGCGTTCATTTAACGGTGCAGACTATCTTGGCCAAAAAACTATTAATGACCTGGCCCAGGATCTCAAGTTTTACAATACCCTCGTTATCCAGCTTACTGATATTGATCTGAACAATCCGCAGGTTATCAATTTTATAGCCCTTAACCGCAAGCTAAAAAAGGTGGTCATCGCATTATTCGGCAACGGCAACGCGCTGGCTAAATTAAATAATGAGCAAAACCCTATTATCTGGAGCAGCAGGTTAACACCAATGTCCGCAGGATATGTGGCACAAGCTATTTTTGGCGGCGTACCGCTATCACAAAAGCTACAGCAAACCTTTTCGCCCAAATATGTAGCCAACAGCGGCTTTGCTACACTTAAAACACGATTACAATACACCATACCCGAGGCAGCAGGGATAAATTCGAACAACCTGACCGAAATTGATAATATTGCCGCCGAGGCCATGCGCCAGCAGGCAACGCCGGGGTGTGTGGTATTGGTGGCCAAGGATGGTAAAGTGATCTTTAATAAGGCATACGGCTATCACACTTACAGCGCCGATGAGCCTGATAAAATCGCCGATATTTTTGACCTGGCATCCGTTACTAAAATTGCTGCGACCACCATGGAAGTGATGCGCCTTACCGAGCAGGGTAAGCTGAGCCTCGATTCTACCATGGGCGATTACTTGCCGATAGCTCGCGCCACTAATAAGAACAACATTCGCGTACGCGAACTGATGCTGCATCAGGCAGGTTTGGTGCCTTACATTCCGTTTCATGATCGTATAAAGCCTACGGATCATAGTGGCGATTCATCAGCGGTATTTAATACTAAAGTGGCTGATGGTTATTACGTGCGTAAGGGGTTTTATAGTGATTACATGCTGCCCACCATGCTTAAAACCGGTTTACGTACCCGCGGACAGTATGAGTACAGCGATCTGAGCATGTATTTTATGAAGGAGATCGTGGAATCTATCACGGCTGAACCTCTGAATAAATATGTACAAACCGAGTTTTATAACAAGCTGGGTATGCAAACCGCGGGCTTTTTGCCACGCAACAGGTTTAATGTTGACCGTATAATACCTACCGAGGATGATACCTATTTCAGGCATACCCTGCTCGAGGGTTATGTGCATGACCAGGGTGCGGCTTTAGCCGGCGGTGTATCAGGCCATGCGGGTTTATTTGCTGACGCGAATGACCTGGCCATATTGTTCCAGATGATGCTGAACAAAGGAACTTACGGTGGCGTAAAATATTTTAAACCCGAAACGGTAGAGCAGTTCACGGCTAAGCAATCAGCGGTTAGTCGACGGGGCTTGGGTTTTGACCGCTGGGATCCTATCGCAACCCGTCATTATCCATCCGAACTGGCATCAGATCAAACTTATGGACACACCGGTTATACCGGCACTTGTGTTTGGGTTGATCCGAAATATAACCTGGTGTACATCTTCCTGTCAAACCGGGTGCATCCAAAGGTTACCGAAAAATTATCCAGCTTGCGTATCCGCCCACGTATACAGGATGTGGTTTACAAAGCCATTGAAAAGGGTTTATAAACCCAATATAGTTAGCCCGCTGATATGCAAATAATGTATGTTTGCGGGGTAATCTATTCTCCTGATGAATACTAAACTGATTATGACTATATCTGCTGCCTTTTTAGCAGCTATTGGCATCGCATTAATTTTTGCAGCAGACGATATCATAGCTGTTTTTGTTGCAGAGCCGAGTGAAGTATTAAGAATAACCGCCCAGTTATTAGGCGCAACCTATTTCGGTTTTGCTATACTCAACTGGATGGCAAAAGGAGCGATAATCGGCGGCATTTATAACAAGCCTTTAGTAATGGCCAACTTCGCCCAATTCTTTATTGGCGGGGCTATGCTGGTTAAATCAGTATTACGCAATCAGCAACTACCTGCTGGCTTATTTATACTGGCCGGTATTTATGTGGTGATGGCTTCGCTGTTTGCCTTTATCATGTTCAGGCATCCGGATAATCGAACAGCTTAACCTTTTGCTTTTTTACTGTCAGCGTAACCAAATACCCGCTGCATGAGCGTAGTTGAGCGAGCAGATAGGTTTTGGCGTATATTCAGTTCCTCTTTGGCTATCTCCACAAACAAACCTTCAATAGCTTTTTGGGTGACATAGTCGCTCAAGTCGGGGTTGAGCTTGGTAACCAGCGGAACTTTATTGTAGGCCGTAACCGCATCTCCATAATAGCGGGTTGCGCCTACTTTGGTAAGGCTATTTTGTATCACCGGCTTAAACTTGGCCGCAAGCTGGTTAATGGTAGTGCGCTTAAAGTATTGGGTAGCCGCATCCTTTTCACCAAATAAAATATTGGTGGCATCCTGTAAGGTAAGCTGCTTTATAGCGTTGATAAAAATGGGCTTCGCTTCTTTCGCAGCGTCTTCAGCGGCGCGGTTAAGGGAGAGTATCACATTATCGCAAAGCGAATTTAATCCTATCGAGCGTAAGGTTTTCTCTGCCTTTTGAGCTTCGGGCGGAAAAGCCAGCTTAATTAGCGCGTTGCCGAAAAAGCCATTTTGAGCGGATAGCTCTTCAGAACTCTTGGTAGTGCCCTGCTCAAGCGCTTGCTTTAGTCCCGAAGCTATTTCAAAAGCTGACGGATTGCCGATTGTTTGCCCGGCAGTTTGCGCTACCTGGTTCAAAGTATCGCAGCCGGATATAACGGACATGCCAATAAGTGCAGGGATGATAAGTAACACCTTTTTCATACCTGATTAAACCTGCTTAACGGCAAAAGGTTTATTAAATATATTTTACTGCAGTGAATACGATAGCAGCAATAAGGGCTGAAATAGGGATAGTAATGATCCAGGCCCATACCAGGTTAAGCGTAACACCCCAGCGTACAGCCGACACGCGTTTGGTTAAGCCCACACCGATAATAGAACCGGTTATGGTATGCGTGGTTGATACCGGTATGCCCAGGTTTTCCGTAATAAATAAGGTAACAGCGCCCGCGGTTTCAGCACTTACACCCTCAAGCGGGGTAACCTTGGTAATTTTACTACCCATGGTTTTCACAATTTTCCAACCACCCGACAGCGTACCTAAGGCGATGGCACTGTAACAGGCTACCGGGATCCAGGTTGGCATTGGGTCGCCGTTTTGTATTACCTGCGATGAAAACAGGGCTACATAAATAATACCCATTACCTTTTGCGCATCATTACCGCCATGTGCAAAACTTAACGCGGCCGATGATATCAGCTGCCCTGTTCTGAACCAGCGTTCGGCAGAGGCAGGGCGTGCATTTTTGCAGATGTACAGAATAATAATGGTAATAACATAGGCTATAAATAAACCTATAAATGGCGCTAAAAATATATACGCAACAGTTTTAAGCACGACGGATGTATTAACTGCCTTAAAAGCGTTTACCCCTAAAAAGGCAGCGTTCGTCATACCCGCGCCGGCGAAACCGCCAATCAGCGTGTGCGACGAGCTTGAAGGGATACCAAACCACCAGGTAATCAGGTTCCAGGTAATAGCGGCAACTAAACCGGCTAATACTACCTTCATGGTAATAAACTCTTCGAGTACGGTTTTGGCAACGGTGTTGGCTACTTCAAAGTTGCCCCCGTGAAAGCCAAAATATCTTACTGCGATAAAGGCAAGAAAGTTAAACAAAGCCGCCCAAAGCACCGCCTGAAAAGGCGTTAATACTTTGGTTGATACAATGGTAGCAATAGAGTTTGCGGCATCATGAAAACCATTTATAAAATCGAATATAATTGCCAGGCAAATTACAACTACAAGCAGGGTGGTAACCATGTATCTGTGGAATAAAAATATATTGCTTACGCGTTTTTAACTAAGATGGATTCCATTACATTGGCCGCATCCTCGCACATATCTGTCGCGGTTTCAAGCGCAGCGTATATCTCTTTGTACTTAATCAGGTTTATCGCGTCCTTTTCGTACAAAAACAAGTCGCCCACGGCACGGTCAAACACATAATCGGCCTGGTTTTCAACACTGTTTATGCGGATGCACGAGTCGGCAATGTTGCGTACGTTCTTCAGGTCACGCAATTCTTTAACGGCCTTTTCCAAATCTATACTGGCTTGCAGAATAAGCTCCGATAATTTTTTGATCGGCTCGTTGATGTTATCAACGTTGTACAACATCATGCGGTTAGCCGCGCCCTGTATATAATCGGCAACGTCATCAATAGCGGTGGCCAGGGAGTGAATATCTTCACGGTCAAACGGGGTAATGAAATTCTTGCCCAGCTCCAGGTAAATCTGGTGGGTAATTTCGTCGCCCTTGTTCTCAAGTTTGTCTATCTGCTTGAACAGCTCTTCGCGGGTATTGGAATTAGCCGAATTAACTGCCTCAACCAAAACGGTAGCCATAGCAACCACGTTGCTTGATGCTTGCTCAAATAAAGGGAAAAATACTTTTTTATCCTTTGGGACAAAGTACTGGAAGATACTGTTTAATGACATCGTTGCTTATTAATGGTGCAAAGGTAATCCGGATATGTTAAGTTAATGTTAACTTTTTAACACAGGTATGCCGGCGATGTTGATTTGTTGCTTAGCTTTCTGTAATGTAAACCCAAAAGTTGAGCCTAAACCCTCGGTGCTCCGTACGTTAATGGTTTGATCATGCGCTTCTACAATATGCTTTACAATGGCTAAACCCAGGCCTGAACCGCCAATTTGCCTGGAGCGGCTGCTGTCGGTACGGAAAAAGCGCTCGAACAGGCGGGGCAGGTATTTCTCTTCGATGCCGATGCCGTCGTCGGTTATTTCAACCAAAACCTGGTCATGCAGCTCAAACAAACTGATACCGGTAGTGCCGCCCTCTTTACCATACTTCAGCGAGTTATCAATAAGGTTGGTAAGCACCTGGGTTATCTTCTGCTTGTCGGCATTCACCATGATCGACTCATCATATTTTTCCTTAAAAACCAGTTTAATGTGATGCTTTTTGGCTTTCATCTCCAGGTTTTCAAGCACTTCTTTTATCAGATCATTTATCTTGAATTTGGTGTAATTAATGGCGATCTGCCCGGTCTCCAGCTTTGATATTTCGTCCAAATCCTTAATCAGGAAACTTAAACGCTCCACGTTGCGTGCCGCTTTTTGAAGAAACTCGCGGGCCATATCCTTGTCCTCAAAATCATCATCCTCAATGGCATCAATATAACCCTGAATGGCAAACAGCGGGGTTTTAAACTCGTGCGATATGTTCGATAAAAATTCGCGCCTGAATTTTTCCTGCGCACGCAACACCTCTATCTCGCCTTTTTTTTGGTTAGCCCATTCCTTCACTTCCTGCTGAACATCGCTTATCGGGTCGGCAGATACATGCTCGCCGAGGGCGTCGCGCAGGTCGCGGCCAAGCTTCAGGTTATGTATCTGTTTGTATATCAGCTTAATTTTGGAGTAGATATACTTTTCTATAAGGTAATAGAAAATAATATAGCTGATGATAAAAGTAGCCGAAAAGGTTACCAAAACGGCATGCAAGCTTTGCTGAAAGTAATAGTTGGCAATTGACAAGGTTACCGCCACAGCAAAGGCGTTTATAAAAACCAGTACCCGTAATTTCATAGCATAAAGTTACGGTTTTTGCCTGGGTGTTAATGGCTTATTTAGCGGTTTCTATATCAATGTTGATGGTTACCTCGTCGCTCAGAGTCATGCTGCTGCCGCCGACGTTAAAATCTTTACGGTTTATTTTAAAGCTGCCTTTGTATTGCGCCTTGTCGCCGTTAGTGGTATAAGTAAATGGTATTTCAACCGGCTTGGTGGTTCCTTTTATGGTAAGGTTAAACTTACCCAGGTAGCCGCTGCCCTTTTTTTGTATCGAAGTTGATTTAATGTTGATAGTTGGATAATTAGCGACATCAAAAAACTTGGTGCCTTTCAGGTGCTCGTCGCGCGTTTCGTTATCCGAGTTCACGGTATTCACATCAACTATGGCTTCAATGCTGCTGCCGCCCAATTGCGCAGGGTTGAAACTGATGTTAGCTTTTACACCGGTGAATTTACCGGTTGTGTTTATCCCCAGGTTTTTTACCTCGTAAGTAAGTGACGAGCGAGTTATCGCCGTTTGCGCTTGCGTGTTATAGCCGGTAAAAGCTATAAATAATATGACGATACTTTTAAGCAGGTTGGTGTATGCGGTTTTCAATGATGCGAATAACGGCAACAAATGGTTACCCAATACAATTGCGTTTGTAAAAAGATGGTTATTTAACAAAGATGATATACAATTGCTTGCAAATGTGGTAAGCCGCAAAAGCGAAGAACAGCCAGGCAATACTGCTGTTAATTACCCGTGTGCTTAACGCAAACTTACTTTGAATGTATTGCGCGAACTTTGCATACAGGTACAAGCACAAAAACGAACCCAAAGCCGAGCCGATACTGAAGATAACCAGCGCGAAGTTCCCATCCAATATCCACTCATGGGTGATAACGTAGGTGCCGGTAACCATCCAGAAAGGAATTTGCATGGGGTTTAAAAAACCAAGCATAATACCGTACCTGATACTGGCGTGGTTGGAGTATTTTGTCTTAGGCGGATTGTTGCGCCCCATCCACGTATAAATACCAAGGGTGCCAAAAAGCACAACCATCACCCAATCAATCATAGTATCCAGGTGTGCCTGCTCCGAAAGCCACTTAGCGCCGTGCATGATCACGAAGGTAAAAAAGAACTCCACCACCGAAAATGCTGTGATAAACTGCAGCGCATGCCGCATACCGCGGTTAATGGTGATTTGTACTAAGGTAAGGTTAATGTTACCGGGCGGAATGTAACCGATAAAATTGGCTATCAGCCCGATAAAAAAGGTCAGGAATATCATTCGTCCCGTTGGTTTGCTTTGAAATAACGGCGAAGATACTAATCCCGACCTAAAGATGACACATGTCTCATCAATAACGAAGTAATATGCCTTCGGCTTATTTCTTCAACCCTATCTCTCTTAACCGCTCATCCAGGTACTCGCCCGCGGTAATATCCGTATACAGCTTAGGGTGCTCCGCATCGATGCATGATTCAAGGCTGGTCAGGTCCATATCTGATTTTGGGTGCAGAAAGAAGGGCACGGAAAAACGTGACGTTTTCATCAATTCACGCGGCGGGTTAACCACCCGGTGCGTGGTTGATTTGAGTTTGTTGTTCGTTAGCCTTTGCAGCATGTCGCCCACATTTACTACCAGGTCTTCACCGTGTGCCTTTACCGGGTACCAGCTGCCCTCGCGGGTGAGCACTTCCAATCCGTCGGCACTGGCGCCAATCAGCAGGGTAATGAGGTTAATATCTTCATGCGCGCCGGCACGTACCGCATCATCAGGTATAGCGTCCGGGTCAGCAATAGGGAAGTAGTGCAGCGTACGCAATATGCTGTTACCGTTATGTACTTTATCGTCAAAATAATTCTCCGGCAGGTTTAGATATACCGCTATAGCACGCAGCAGTTGCTTGCCAATAGCTTCCAGCTTTTTATATATCTCCAGGGTTACGGCGTTAAACTCCGGTAATTCCTCCACCTGTACATTGTCAGGATAAATATCTTTCACCGGGTCGTTATCTTCAACGGTTTGGCCTATCTGCCAAAATTCCTTCAGGTCGGGCTTGGTAAACCCTTTGGCGGTTTCTTTCTGCTTGCCGGTATAGCCGCGCTGGCCTGCCAGGCCTGGTATTTCGTACTTTTCTTTCACGTTGTCGGGCATGGCAAACAGCGCTTTAACCTGCTCATACAGGCGCTCAATAAGTTGTTTGCTCAAGCCGTGATTGGTTACGGTAACAAAGCCGGTTTCGTTAAAGGCGCGGCCAATATCCTGCGAAAATTGCTGGCGTTGCTCGGCCGAGCCGTTTGTATAATTGATCAGGTCAAGCCTGGGTATATTTACAATGCTCATATTGCAGATGCTTATTATTTGTGTTTGCTATATATAAAGTTACAAAATTACACTTAGCCCGTTTATTACACGGGTATGTTTATAATTAATAATAACGGTTTAAACGTTTTCGGGTTTGCATCGTCAATAACAGTACAAAGGCGTTAGCCGTTTATCAATTATACAGTTATGAAGATGTTTAACAAAATATGGGGCTTAGGTATCATGATGCTGATTCTGGCATTTGCCTCACCAAATAAAAGCTATGCTCAGGGTTACGTTACCGACCAGGAGTTTTACGATGGCCTTGAGCCTTATGGTACCTGGGTGTACGACCCTGACTATGGTAACGTTTGGGTGCCCGATGTTGATGAAGGATTTCAGCCTTACGCTACACGCGGCCATTGGGCAATGACCTCATACGGCAACACCTGGGTGTCCGACTATGACTGGGGCTGGGCGCCTTTCCACTACGGTCGCTGGCGTTTTGACAATTACTATGGCTGGGTGTGGATACCAGGTTATGAATGGGCACCTGCATGGGTAGCATGGCGCCAGGGTGGTGGTTATTATGGCTGGGCCCCGCTATCGCCGGGTATAAACATTAACGTGTCATTCGGCAACTATAATATTCCGGATAACTACTGGGTATGCGCGCCTCAGGCTTACATCACCAGCCCTAATATCTATAACTATTACGTGCCTTATAACCGCAGGGTAACTATTATTAACCGCACCACTTATATTAATAATACCTATGTATATAATAACAGAAGGTATTACAGCGGGCCGCGTGCTAATGATGTTGAGCGTATTACAGGCAGGCCGGTGCGTATATATAACATCAACAATAGCGGCCGCCCTGAACGGACAGGTATACGCGATAATAGTGTAAATATTTATCGCCCCGCTGTTCGCAGGGTTGAAAATGCGAGGCCTGCCAGGGTTATAGATGGAGCGGCTTACCAGCGCGAAAACCCGAATCAGCGTATTGCCGACAGATCAGCAGGCATTAGCCGTGGTAACGCCGACCGCCTGGCAAGGGTTGCCCGCAGCGAAAAACCTGACAATAACCTGGTTAGGGTTAACGAGAACAGGACTGAAAGCCGTGCCGCACGCCGTAACGAACAGATACGCAACCGTACGAACGATAACAACAATGGTGATGCTGTAAGAAGTAACGTAAACCGCCGCGACCAGCAATTAGGTGGCCGTGAAAGCACCGATGATAATAACACACGTGTAAGGCCACAACGTGATGGCGATGTACGCAATAACGATCGCAGCCAGCGTGATGTTCAGCGTCAGCAACGCGATCAGCAGGCCGATCAATCACGCCAGCAGCAACAAGGGCAAATGCGCCAACAACGTGATGTGCAACGTCAACAACGTGATCAACAAGCAGATCAATCACGCCAGCAGCAACAAGGGCAAATGCGCCAACAACGTGATGCGCAACGTCAGCAACGCGATCAGCAGGCAGATCAATCACGCCAGCAGCAACAGGAGCAAATGCGCCAGCAACAACAGGAACAAATGCGCCAGCAACAAGATGAACAACGTCGCCAACAGGCCGATCAGCAACGCCAGCAACAACAGGAACAAATGCGCCAGCAGCGTGATCAGCAAAGGCAACAACAAGACGAACAGCGTCGCCAACAGGCCGATCAGCAACGCCAGCAACAACAGGAACAAATGCGCCAGCAACGCGATCAGCAAAGGCAGCAGCAGGAGGAGCAGCGTCGTCAGCAAGCCGATCAGCAACGCCAGCAGCAGCAGGAGCAAGCTCGGCAACAGGCTGACCAACAACGTCAGCAGCAACAAGAGCAAATGCGTCAGCAACGCGATCAGCAAAGACAGCAACAACAAGAACAACGCCAGCAACAGCGCGATGAACAACGCGGCAGCAGGGGCGGCGGTCGCCCGGGCCGTAACTGATTATAACAAAATCGTTATCTTAATATTAGATGGTAAGGACAATTGCATAAAGTAATTGTCCTTACTTTTATACCATGATTGCTATCCTACGATATAACATACTGCTATTGCTGCTGTGCTGTGCAAGCCTGGCATGTAATGCCCAGGGCAAACGCGCCGTTGATAATGATGCAACAAGCATCAACTTTATTGAAAACTCCTGGAGCGAAGCTTTAAAACAAGCGGCCAGGCAGGATAAATATATTTTTGTAGATGCTTACGCCGTTTGGTGCGGACCCTGCAAAATGCTTAAACGTACTACGTTTAAGGACAAAGAAGTAGCCGACTTTTTTAATAAGAACTTCATTAATGTTGCGATGGATATGGAAAAAGGGCAGGGGCCCGAGTTAGGTTCGCAATGGGCGCTTGAGGGTTATCCTACATTGCTTATCTTCAATTCAAAAGGCAAACGCGTTTTGCATACCGTTGGATTTATTGAGCCGGGTGAGTTATTACGTTTCGCCAAACAGGCTTTGGCAGCCAAGTAAATAAAAAAAGGCCGATAACACTCTCGCAGTATCTCGGCCTTACATCTACCTATGAAAAACAAACCCTCTGAGAAGGGTATTATTATATATCCAAAAGTGATGCCAAGGCCGGAGACGAACTTATTTCAATATGTAATTAAGTTTAATTTACGCCGAAATATGTTTTAACGTGTATTTTTTACCCCAATACGCGAGGAGTATTTTCCCCACATGGGAAAAACGGTAACAGCGGAGACAAGATATTATATTAAATACACCGCATCCGCCTCATTTGTTTCATTTAATCGCACATCTACATGCTCTTTTATCACTGTAGATAATGCGATTCCTGAAAAATCAGTAGTTACCGGAAAACTTTTATGGTTGCGGTCAATTAAAATTACGCTGCGTATCTTCTTTAAAGGCACATTTAAAAATACACCTAACCCGTAAGCCAGGGTTTTACCGCTGTTAAGCACATCATCAACAATAATGATCACTTTATCGCGGCAGTCCTCTATATCAAAATCTGTTTTGGCCTGCAGGGTTGTGCTTTGTTTATCAATATCAATGTTCAGCAAACGGCTTTTAAAAGGCGCCTTTTCGTCCAGTATGGCTTTTATTCGTTCCGCTATAATATTGCCGCGGGGTAAAATGCCCGCTATCATGATCTCTTCCTCGTCAAAATTATCTTCCAATACCTGGTAGGCAATCCTGTCTATCTTCTGCTGTATTTGCTGGCTGTTTAGTATCAGCAATTTTTTTTCGGGCATGGCGGCAGCTTTTTATTGATTTACGGAGCTAATATAAATGCTTTACTCCTTACTATACGGAAAGAAAACAAAATTGGCACCCTCAGGCACTATGGCAAAAACGCACATAAAATCGTGCGGGTTTTTAAAGCTATCTATAAAACGCTGCTTTAATTCTTTTTTGATTACCCCCTTTTCAATAAATTCCTCCAAGGTCGACGCGTTGATGGTCCACTCCGAATTAAGCTCATTGCGGTCAAGTATCACCTCGCCCAGTTTAACATCGTGCTGGTGGGCAATAAATATCGGGTAAGCCGACAGGCCTTCAACCATAATTTCAACCGCTACCTCACGTATGGATTCACTGAAGAATTTCAGATCGACCTCCAGACTAACCAGCGGACTCTGCTTTTTCTTCTCCGCACCGTTCTCATTCAACAGATCTTCAGGGTTCATATATTTTGAAATTATAAAATCTAAATACTAATCTCTGACTACTCATCACCAACCACTAATCTCTCAACCTTAACAACACCACATTCTCTACGTGCTGGGTGTGCGGAAACATATCCACCGGTTGAATTTTCGCTAGGTCATACTTTTCCTTAAGCACCACCAGGTCACGGGCTTGAGTGGCGGCGTTGCAGCTTACATAAACAATTTTGGGCGCTTCAATTTCCATCAGTCGGACCACTACATCCGGGTGCATGCCCGCGCGTGGTGGGTCGGTTATAACTACTTCCGGTTTGCCATGTTCAGCCACAAATTCGGCCGATAGCACATCCTTCATGTCACCTGCATAAAACTTGGTGTTGCTGATGTTGTTTATCTGCGAATTGATCTTAGCATCCTCAATGGCCGAGGGCACATACTCAACACCAACCACCTCGCGCACATGGCCCGCCACAAAGTTAGCGATGGTGCCTGCGCCGGTATACAAGTCATACACCAGTTCGTCGCCTTTAAATCCAGCAAAATCGCGGGTTATCTCGTATAATTTTAATGCCTGTATAGAGTTGGTTTGGTAGAATGATTTTGGTCCGATGCGGAACTTTATTACCCCGTTTGGCGATGGCATCTCCTCGTAAATATATTCAGGCCCTTTAAAGGCAACTACCTCCTGGTCAAAAATAGTATCGTTCTTTTTATGGTTGATGATGTACAGCAACGAGGTGATCTGCGGGAATTCTACATCAATAAAACCCATCAGTTTTTGCACTTCGTCATCAGTAGCATAGGCAAAAACTACCACCACCATCACCTCGCCGGTTGATGAGGTGCGCACGATCAGGTTGCGCAACGCGCCGGTGTGTTGTTTCAGATCGTAAAAGCTATAACCATGCTGCTTTACAAAATCGCGGATGCTATTGCGCAAGGCGTTTGATGGTTCGGCCTGGAGGTAGCAATGTTCTACATCCAGTATCTTATCAAAACGGCCGGGGATGTGGAAACCCAGGGCGTTCATATCCAGTTGCTGGTCGTCGCGGTTTTCGCCGTCGTACAACCAGCGCTTATTAGAAAAAGTGAATTCCAGTTTATTGCGGTAATATTTATCAGCGGGTGAAGCCACAATAGGCATAATGCCGCTTGCATCCAACTTAGCTAAACGACTAATGGCATCAGCTACTGATTTTTGTTTGAAGGTGAGCTGGGCATCATACGTCATGTGCTGCCATTTACAGCCACCACAGGTGCCAAAGTGCTCGCAAAAAGCCTGAACACGGTGTTCGGATGCTTTTTTTAGCGCTGTGATACGACCCTCGCCAAAATTCTTTTTGCTTTTAAAAACGGTTACGTCGGCCACATCGCCGGGGATAGCTTTATCCACAAACAACACAAAATCATCGGCCTTGCCTACACCTTTGCCTTCTTCGGCAATATCAATTATAGCTACGTTCTCAAAGAACTTACTTTTTTTTGCACCTCTGCTCATCAGGCTGCAAAGTTAAGCCAATTATTTAAAATGAGCTACATATCACACTCGGGCACAGTTTGAATATATAAGCTGCCGCCGATAGTAAAGCGATACAGCCAGATAGATACGGAAATTACAGCCGCATAAATTAAAATGATACTGCTGAATAATTCATCCTGAACCACAGGTTTATTAGGTTCAATAATATAAAATGGCAGGCATGTTAATGCAATGCCGGCAATGGTAAGCCACGATTTGGCAACTACACTCCGTATTTTGTAATGAGAAAGGACGGCAGTGCAAACCAGTAAAACCAGGAAGCTTGGAATGGACCAGATCAATCCGGCAAGGGCTCCCATAAGGTAAACAAATACAAAGTCGGATGCGCCTTCTGACGGCATGATGTTGAATAGTAGTATAAATATTGGCGAGAGCAGCGCTCCGGTCAGCCAAACTTGCGAGGCATATTTTAAACTGTAAAACATAATGATGTTAAGCGAATTGTACAAAGCCTGATGTATGGGTTATACTCTTGATGGTTTTTGCATATTTATACCGGAGTTTTCTAAAGTAAGCTACAAAGCCTACGCCGCCTGCCCTGAATAACTTTCGGTGCGCCATCCAAACCGTAATGATAGTGGCGTAGTAAAATACTTTGTATGCTATAGGACGCCATGCCTTTGAAAAAGTTGATTTATTAGCGAATATCATATCCAACCGCTCGGTTTGAAAAGTGATATGATAAGCCTCATCAATCAAAATATCGGTACAGATTTCCTTTAACAGCGGGCAGTTGGTGGCATTTTTTAATGCCTGATAAAATATTTGCGCGGTGCTTTCAACCGTAATAACCGCCAACGTCCACATCTCCATGCTGGTATTTAGGTGCCTCGCGAAGCGAAAAAGCGAGTCGCCCCAGTTATGTTTGATGCGCGGCAGATCGAGCACATCAAGATACTTGCCCAGGTTATTGCCATGCTTTTGTTCTTCTTTAATAAATAGTTTGATAGCCTCCAGGTACGCCGGATCATTTGTTTTATCGGCATAACGTGTTGCGGCGGCTATGAGTTGTTTGCCTTCAGACGTTTCGCCAAGCTGCCAGGCCTGTAGCGAAGGCAGTATATGATCAATTTCTTTAAGACTTATCAAAGGGAGCTGCTCCCAATTAATACGGTGCTGCGTGGCGTTTGCCCTGAAATGCGCTACCCAATAATTGCTTGTGTGCATGTTTTTGTATTGTAGTTAGGATGATTGATGTTGTTTGTAAAACCCGGCGGCAATGGCCGCCGGGCGGAGTGATAAGGTTAGGTTGAGATATGTTTACTGGTTATCCCAGTTTATTTTGCGCGAGAAATACATGAGTATAGCGATGATGGCAAATAAGGTTACACTGCCAACCAGTAAGGCAAGGTCTTCCAGTTGGATGATGACGAAAACAAATACATAAAACACGCTGAGTATAAAGGTTAGTAAACCCGCTACTTTCCTGTTTTTTAATAATGATGCTATAAACCAGGATATCAACCCTACTGTAGCTACTGCCGCTATCGCATATGAAATATTGAAGCCTACCTGCTCTGCAAATGATAGCAGCAGTATATAGAACACTACCATGGCCGCCCCAACCAACAAGTAATTAAAGGTGTGGATGACTGTACGTGTAATAATTTCGGTAAGAAATAGCGCCACAAAGGTTAACAGTATAATCAGGATGGCATATTTACTGCTACGCATGGTTTTTTGATAATCATCAACTGGGATGATCATTTTTACACCGAATGATGACTCGCTAACTTTTTGTTTGTTGGCAAATACATTATCAACGTTTATCCATTGCTGCGGAAAGGTTTGGCCCAGATTTAGGGTATGCCAGCTAGCCGTAAAACCACTGGTATCAACATTGCGACTATCCGCAGCAACCGAACCATCAAAAGACGGCGAATTCCAGTTACCCGATATACGGGCTGTAGTCGCTTTTCCTAACGGTAGAAATTGAAGTTCGTTACTGCCTTTTATCTGCAGGTTGTAATTGAACTTTCCGCTCTTTTCTAATAATTCGGTTGCATTGAAAGCGGCCTGCATCGTGTTTTCAAAAAGGGTATCGTTAAAAGCGGGGCGGGCGGTTATTTTTTGAGCATTGATATTAATCTCGGGGAGGCTTTTTAAGCCCTTAGTGTCACTAAGCCCAAACAGTAAGTAAGCTCGCTCGGGCAATAGTTGCGCCGGCGATATCTGCATGCCGGTAAGGTCAATTTTTCCAAAATCGCCGTTTACATTTACGTCAGCATTATATACGGCAGCATAAAATATGCCTTTGTGTAGTTTTTGTGATTTTGTATCTGCCTTATAGTTCAGGTGTTCAGGCAGTATATACAGCTTACCAATGGTTTCGCGTACGTTCACCTGTTTAAAGGTATCTACATATTTTTCGTACGAACGGTAAGGAATAACCAATACCGGCCCGTTAATGAGTTGGCTGCCCGACCATTGGTTTGATATTTCATCCAAAACCTGCTGGTTGCGGTTCTGTCGTTCTTCAATAAGGTTTTGTACAAAGATTGACGGGATAAGCAGCACCAGCGTAAGTACACCCAAAATAACTGCCTTGATAGTGCTGGATAATTTTTGCCATACCGGCATAAATGATTGATTTTCTGAGTTCATGATATTTTAATTAAAAGTACTTTTTATTTCAAAGTGGATACACAAAAAAAATTACATCCCTTTTTGCAACCTGATCAACTGTTCAAGCGCGTTTAAATGTTGCTCAAATGCTTGTTTTCCTTTTTTGGTAGCTTCATAATTTGTGTTTGGCTTTCGGCCTACGAAGGTTTTGTTCACTAATATATATTCGTCCTTCTCCAAAGCTTTAAGGTGCGATGCCAGATTACCGTCCGTAATGCCCAACAGCTCTTTAAGCGAGTTGAAGTCATAACGTTCGTTAGCCATCAACACACTCATTATCTGCAGCCTTACGCGGTTCTCAAAAGCCTTGTCAAGTTTCTCGAAAGGATTATTACCCGTCATACTTAAAATACATTATGCTGCCGTAAATAATATGCAGCACGCCAAAACCTATCGCCCAAAACAACAAACCATATCCTGGCAGCAGGGCGGCAATTAAACCAAGGGTAATTTCCAGCAAACCCAGGTATTTTACGTCGCCAAAAGTATAATTACTTGCGCTAACTAAGGCCAGACCATAAAAAATTAGTGTTGCAGGTGCTATAAAGCCTATGAAACCTCTGCTAAGCAGTATCAAACAAAACAACCCGCCGGCAACAAGCGGTATCGCTAAATGGATCAGCAAATTTCTGCTGGTTTTACCCCACGCTTTTTGCCCTTTACGCTTTGCCTTACGTTTAGTTAAATAAGCACCTGTTAATAAAGATGCGGCCAAAACCAGCATGGCTACGATAAATAAGGGCCTGATTACTGAATCTGCTTCATCTGCAAAATACCCTGCAACAGGGGAGTCAGATTGGTAATAACCAACTTGGTTGGCATACGCAATGTAATAATAAGCGAGTGCCGCCCCTATCAAAGCATACACTCCCGCCATTACACCTGACAGGCCGCTTAGCGATATAAATTTTGATGATCGCTCCATTAAACTACGTATAGAGCTCAGCTCATCATGCAATTCCTTTTCTTTCACTGGAAAGTACTTTTATTTTCAAAGTAAAGAATTAATAATTTACCCTGCAAATTTTTCGAGAAAAAAATAAAGCCCCATTTGAGGCTTCTATATACTATTTATCGGCAGTTACCGGCAAAGGTTGCACCAGGCTACGCAGCAGGTGCCTTACCTCGTGATGGTTACGCAGGTAAAAACGCGCCGCCGATATATTACTGCCCACTTTTACGGTAAGCGAATTATCGGGCAGGGCTTTAAATATGTCCTCATCGGTATGGTCATCGCCAAGGGCCATAATAAAATCGTAATCCTTGTTATGCAGCATGGCTGATGTTGCCTTGCCTTTATTAATTTCCATATTCTTGATCTCCACCACCTTGTTTCCGGGCAGCAGTTGCAAGCCACGATCGTTAATAAGGTAACGCAGGTTGTTCATCAGCTCGTTGGTGCGCAATTCGCCCAGGCCTTTTTCTACCTTGCGATAATGCCATACCAGCGAGTAATTTTTTTCTTCGATAAACGCGCCCGGCGTACGGTCAACATACATTTCCAGCAGCGGGTATACGTCCTGTTTCCATTGGTCGTTAAGGCCGGGTATGCTCTCCCACTCGCCGTTCTTCTTCATCCAGGCGCCATGTTCGGCAATCAGGGTAAGCCTGGTATGGCCAAACCATTCTTCCAGGCAATCATAACCCCGTCCGCTCACCAGTACAATATGGTTGGCAGGGTCGGCACTCAGGTCATCAAGCAGGGCATATAGTTCGTCATCGGGTTTGGCGGCATTAATGTCTGATTTAAAGCCAACCAGCGTACCATCGTAATCCAAAAAAATTACCCGGTTTTGTGTTTTGCTGTATATCTTTTTAATGGCCTGCTCAGTAACATCCGTAATATGGCGCGAGCGCATGGATTGCTGCATTTGCTTAACCTCTTTAATACTTTCCATAAATATGCGTACCCAATGTTTAATATTAAATTTCGATACCACCTGGCGCATCAGTTTCATGCGGCGGCGCTGTTCAAACACCGGCATATTCAAAGCCTTAACCATGGCTTTAGCCATTGAATTGATGTTGCTTGGATTAACAATTATGGCATCAATCAGCTCTTTGGAAGCGCCTGCCATTTCGCTTAAAATTAATACGCCGGTTTCCTGCGTGCGACTGGCAACGTACTCTTTACTAACCAGGTTCATACCATCGCGCATAGGCGTAACCAGGCATATATCGGCTGTATGGTATAATGCCGATAACGTTTCAATAGGGAAGGCACGATAAAAATAATTCACCGGGCTCCAGTCTATCGTACGGTGGCGGGCATTGATATCGCCTACCTTACGGTCAATATTTTGTTTTAATTCTTTGTATTGTGGCACGCCATCGCGCGAGGGCACTACAATCATGTGCAGCACTACTTTTTCGCGATATTCTGGATGGGCTTCCAGCAGCATTTCAAATGCTTGCAAGCGCTGCAGTATGCCTTTACTGTAGTCGAGCCGGTCAATACAAAGTATGAGCTTCTTGTCCTTAAAAGTTTCTTTCAGATGTTCGGCTTCCTGCTTAACACGCTCGGTTGTAGTTAGCGCGGCATACTTTTCATCATCAATACCCATCGGGAACGATTCTACCACTACCGGGCGGTCGTCAACCGTAATAATATTTGATGATGAATTATAAGGCAACAACCGGGTAGCGGCATTAATAAAATGGCTGGCATCATCAAAGGTATGAAAGCCCACGAGGTCGGCGCCCAGCATGCCCTCAATCAGTTCACTCCGCCATGGTATAAGCCTGAACATCTCAAACGAGGGGAACGGGATATGCAAAAAGAAACCTATAGAGATGTCCGGCTGCTCAGCCCGTATCAAACCGGGTAACAACAAAAGTTGATAATCGTGTATCCAGATGGTATCTCCCGGCTCGGCAATCTGCATTACGGCAGCCATAAACTTTTTATTTACGGCGCTGTAATATTCCCAGTTGCTTTGCTTGTAGTTTGAATAAGTTGATGCGTAGTAGTGAAAGATCGGCCAGAGTATCTCGTTCGAAAAACCCTCGTAGTAACCGGAGATCTCGTCAGCGCTTAAAAAAACCGGCACCAGGCTCTTTTCGGCCAGCTTTTGCTTAACCTGTTCCTGCTGGGCTTCGTCGGCCACTTCAATGCCCGGCCATCCCAGCCAAACGTTATCTCCCGACCGGTAAACAGAGCCTAACCCGGTGGCAAGGCCACCCTCGCTTGTTACAATATTAAAGCCGCCATCATCCGCATATATCTTTACAGGCAACCTGTTTGAAACAATGATTGTTTTACTCATAAGTAGTATGTTTTAACGTGCAAAAGCCATAAAATAGCCTTTTTTAGCCACATTTAAAAATGTAACTAACAATTAAACCGTTGTTGAGTTATACACTACTAAAGGAAAAAGAATGAAAGAAGTTTTAGAAAATTGGTCTGATAACATGCCCTCGTGGCTATGGAATATACTGATAACTATTACGGCGGTAATCATCGGCCTTATTATAAAGCTGATTATAAAATCAATACTTAACTTCTACAAAAACCGAAATGATTATTCGCTTTTCCGTAGCATTATTGTGCACACCGGCAGGCCCATGAACCACTTTGTGCCGTTGCTGGTACTCAACCTTATGCTGCCGCTGATGGATATGCAAAAGCGTTTTTACATACCGTTCAGCCGTTTTATAGAGATATCGCTCATTATTTCGTTCGCGGTGCTGCTGGTTAGCTCAATCAAGGTTTTTGAAGATTACATGTATCATGTATACGACTTAAACAAAGAGGATAACCTGAAAGAGCGTAAAATACGCACCCAGCTGCAGTTCATACGGAGAATATTGGTGACTTTTATAGTGTTGGTAGCAGTTGCCGTGGTGTTACTGAGTTTTGATAACGTACGTAAAATTGGCGCCGGTTTACTTACGGGTGTCGGCATTGGTGGTATTATTATAGGTTTCGCCGCACAAAAATCATTAGCGAATTTTTTGGCCGGATTTCAAATTGCTTTTACCCAACCCCTGCGTATTGACGACGTGCTGGTGGTAGAGGGCGAATGGGGCCGTGTAGAGGATATTACTTTAACCTATGTAGTGTTAAACATTTGGGATCAGCGCAGGTTGATTTTGCCGATTAACTATTTTATTGAAAAACCTTTTCAAAACTGGACGCGCACCACATCGCAAATATTAGGCACCGTTTTTTTATATCTGGATTATAATACACCGGTTGATGCCATCAGGGCAGAGTTTGACCGTTTGCTTGATGCAACTAAGCTTTGGGATAAACGGGTTAAAGTAATACAGGTTACCGATGCCAAGGAGAATACCATCGAGATACGGGCCTTGATGAGTGCGCGCAATTCATCGCAGGCGTTTGACCTGCGTTGCTACATTCGCGAAAACCTGATCAACTTTTTAAGAGATAATTACCCGGAAAGCCTGCCGCTGCAACGGGTAATGCTTAGCCACGAGGATAATTTTAAACAGGATAAGGACACCACAGGCCTGCCGGCTTAGGTATTTAACGCCTGCTGCATTTTAACAGGCGGGTTTAATTGCTGCGCGTTTTTATCCGTATTTCGCTTGCGTAAAAAGTATAAATGCAGGCCGCCTATCAGCAGGGCGGCAATACCTTCGGCCAAAAGCGTATTTTGCGCGTTGATGTATTGCGATACCGTACCGATCAGCAAACCGCCTATCGGCTGCAGGCCGAATAAAACCATAGCATAAAAGCTGATCACGCGGCCCCGCATATCCGGACTAACCGTAGTTTGTATCACCGTGTTACTGATGGTAACCTGCGACATCATACCGAAGCCGCTGATCATGGCAAACACCAGCGCGACCGGGTAAATTTCCTCATGCGAGAAAAGCGCGAGCCCTGCGCCCAAAACTAATGTGTTAATAGCCAGTATCAATTTTAGATTACTGCCCGGTTTTAATGATGCCAGGAAGATAGCCCCGGCAAATGCTCCCAGCCCGATAACACTATCTATAACGCCAAAGGTTGATGCCGTCCCTTTAAAAATATCGCGCGCGTAAACCGGTATTAGGGTACTGAAAGGCAGCACCAGAACACTCATTAAACAAAGCATCAGCAGTATAAAACCTATGGATGGTGTATTTTTAATGTAGGTAAAGCCTTCCTTCAGATCGGCCACCACATCCTTGCCATGCGGTTTAGGCTGGTATTTAGGTAATCGCATAGCTAATAATGAACCTATTACGGCTATAAAGCTTAACGTATTAAGGCCAAAACAAACATCCTCACCAAATTTTTCTATCAGCAAACCTGCAATGCCCGGCCCTATCAACCGCGACAGGTTTACCATAGATGAATTGAGCGCCAAAGCATTAGGCAGGTGTTCTTTATTATCGATCATCTCATACACCAGCGATTGCCGGGCAGGTACATCAAAGGCATTTATAATGCCCAGCACCACGCTCAATGAGATGATCTGCCAAACCTCGTATTGCTTAAAGTAAACCAGCAGGGTAAGCAGCAAGGCCTGCACCATTGAGGCAATTTGCGTAATAAGCAATACCTTATAACGGTCATACCTATCGGCTACAACACCGCCTAAAAAGGAGAGTATAAATGAGGGGAACAAGCTGGCGAACATGGTTACACCCAGCATAAATTCAGAATGTGTTAAGGCGTATACTACCCAGCTTACAGCCGTTTTCTGCATCCAGGTACCAATTAGCGAGAATGATTGGCCAAAAAAGAAAAGCCTGTAGTTGCGGCTTTTAAAAGCGTTGAAAGTACTAATGTTCATCTAATTTCCGTCGCCTCTGTTTTATTTAATTTTATTCGTGTTCAATAATCTTTTTAAGCAAGCTTAGTGCATTGTTCAGCGATGCCCGGTCTTCTGGTGTACACAAATCACTTATAGCCGTATACAGCCACTCCTCCCGCTCGTTACGTACCCGGTAAAGCACCTCACGCCCGGCATCAGACAAGGATATAATTACTTTACGCTTATCGGTTTGTGATGGCTCACGGTTAATATATCCCAACTCAAAAAGGTGGTTCAATATCTGCGACATGGATTGCGTAGTGATCTTTTCCATGGAGGCAAGTTTACTGGGCAGCAACTGTCCATGCTGATCGAGCAAGGCAATGGTAGAACGTTCAGTCAACGACAGCTTTTCGCCTGTTGACGATTGCTTACGCAGCTTTTTTACCAATCGGGTGGTTGTTTCGCGCAGTTGTGCTGCCAGTTGCCTAGTATTCTTGTCCATATAATTATAAGCCTAACTTGTAAGTTTACCTTACAAAATTACATCTTGTTTAACAATCTATTGTCATGTACATTTCATAACAGATCACAAAAAATTATGCCACCAAGGCCATGCAATTACATTAATTGGTAATTTAGTTAAATGAAATTAGCAGAGCTAACTAACTACCTGGAAAGCCTTGCGCCGCTGGCTTACCAGGAAGACTATGACAATGCAGGCCTTATTGTAGGCAAGCCGGATAAGGAAGTACACCAGGCCCTGATATCGTTGGATTGTACCGAGGCCGTGGTTGATGAGGCGATCAGCGCCGATTGCCAGGTAATTATATCGCACCACCCCATCGTGTTTAAAGGATTGAAAAAATTTAACGGCCGAACCTATGTAGAGCGTGTAGTTGAAAAAGCCATTAAACACGATATTGCTATTTACGCTATCCACACCAACCTGGATAACATAACCGGGGGCGTAAACGCTAAAATATGCGAAATGTTAGGTTTAAAGAATACCCGCATACTTGCCCCTAAAAACGGGTTGCTTAAAAAGCTGGTTACCTACGTACCCGTTAACGACGCCGAGCGCGTAAAGAATGCCCTATTTGACGCGGGTGCAGGTAACATCGGCAATTACAGCGAATGCAGCTTTGGCACCGAAGGCACAGGAACCTTTAAAGGTAATGATGATACTAACCCTTATGTTGGCACGCCCGGCACACGCCACCATGAAGCTGAGTTGCGGATAGAAACCGTTTACCCCGCCAACCTGGAAAGCAAAATATTAATGGCCCTGGTTTTAAACCACCCCTATGAGGAAGTGGCGTACGATCTGTATACGCTCAGTAATCAGCACAATCAAATTGGCTCAGGCATGATAGGCGAGCTTGATATGGCTTTGAGTGAGCACGACTTTTTAAAGATGCTGAAAGAAAACATGCTTACCGGCGTTATAAAACACACCCAACTGCGCGGTCGTGATGTTAAAAAGGTAGCGGTTTGCGGTGGATCCGGAGGTTTTTTGTTAAAACAGGCCATAGCCGCCGGCGCAGATGTTTTTGTGACAGCTGATTATAAATACCATGAGTTTTTTGATGCCGATGGCAAGATAGTAATAGCGGATATCGGACATTTTGAAAGTGAGCAATTTACGCAGCAATTATTGTTTGAAATTATTCAGAAAAAATTCGCTACCTTTGCCGTCCGTTTAACAACGATAAATACGAACCCCGTCAAATATTTTATTTAATGGAACAAACCGTTGAACAAAAGCTGAAAGCTTTATACGAACTTCAGACAATACATACTAAAATTGATAGAATACGCCAGGTGCGCGGTGAATTACCTGTTGAGGTAGCCGACCTGGAAGATGATGTTGCCGGTTTGGAAACCCGCATCCAAAAGCTTAAATACGAGCTTGATGATGTGGAGGACGAAATCGTTAACCGTAAAAACCTGATCAAAGATGCTCAGGCCAACATCAAAAAATACGAAGCGCAACTTAATGATGTTAAGAACAACCGTGAGTATGATGCTATCTCAAAAGAGATCGAGATACAAGGCCTTGACATACAGGTAAGCGAGAAAAAAATACGTGAATTTGGTTTTGAGATCAGCAACAAAACCCAGGTTTACGAGAAAGCACTTGCCGACCTTGAGGCACGTAAAGCCGACCTTGACGCTAAAAAAGCGGAACTGGGTACCATTACCGCCGAAACTGAAAAAGAAGAGAACGAACTGATTAGCCAGGCTGAAAAAGCTCTTCCTAATATTGAAGAGCGTTTACTCACTGCTTACAACCGCCTGCGCAAAAACGCTAAGAACGGTTTGGCTGTGGTAACCATTCAGCGCGATTCATGCTCAGGCTGCTTTAACCAGATCCCGCCTCAGCGCCAGTCTGATATCCGCCAGCGCAAAAAGATCATCGTTTGCGAGCATTGCGGCCGTATCCTGGTTGATGAGCAAATGGCTTTAGAAGCAGAAGAAGCATAAATTGCTGTTTAGATATTAAAATGAAAAGCGCCCTCGAGGCGCTTTTTTTTGTTTCTGTCTTTTCGACGAAGGAGGAATCTGTCGCGATAATTGGCAAAGAATAGGTTCCCCCTCGAACTCGTTCGGAATACAGATAAACAGCGTTCAACAATATAGCAAGCACAAACCGCAAATAAGCTCAATTACCGGCATCAGTAATGCCCGGAGTAGCACAAGCCCTGCCGAAGCATAAACTTTCACCGGGCAGGACGTAGCCGGCGACTTTTGCTTCTTTTGTTCGCACAAAAGAAGTTTATGATAGGAATGAAGTCGTGCTAAGCTATTCTCAAAACAAACTCGTTTGCTTTCCATTTTTTGGTGTAAAAAGCGAATAATCAAAAGGCGGCATCTCCCGGCCGGCCATAAAACGGTTGCAGGCCATGCGGAACATCTGATGTATGGATTCAGCTATCTTGCCATCACCGCTCATACGGCGGCCAAAGTTACTGTCGTTCAGTTGTCCCTCGTGGCAGGAGCGAATCATATTCAGCACCTTTTCGGCACGGTCGGGGAAAGCTTTCTGTATCCAATCGGTAAAAATCTCAGCAATGCTGCCGTTTAGCCGCACAACCGTAAACCCGGCAGATACTGCGCCACGGTCAGCAGCGGCTTTAATAATATTGGGTATCTCATTGCTATTTAACCCCGGAATTATTGGCGCGGCCATTACCCGTACCGGTACGTTTATTTGTGATAATTTTTGAATAACCGCCAGCCTGCCTGTGGCGGTTACCGTACGTGGTTCCAGCTTTTGCCGCAAGTCTTCTTTTAGCGAGGTGATAGATACATTAACATGCACCAGGTTATGCTTGGCCATTTCGGCCAGTATATCCATATCGCGTAGTATCAGATTATTTTTAGTGATAAAGCTTACCGGGTTGCGGTACTTTAGGAATACCTCGAGCAGGCGGCGTGTTATGCCTAACCTACGCTCAATGGGTTGGTAACAATCAGTATTGCCGGATAATACAATGCATACCGGCTCATAATTCTTTTTATTAAAGTATTGTTCCAGCAATTCAGGCGCATTTCGTTTTACGATGATCTTGCGCTCAAAGTCAAGCCCGGCGCTAAAGCCATAATACTCGTGGCTATTGCGCGCGTAGCAATATATGCAGCCATGTTCGCATCCCTGGTACGGGTTAATGGAGTGCATGTGGCTAAGGTCCGGGCTGTTTGATTCGCTTACTATCTTTTTCGGCGTTTCCTCGTACAATTGCGTCGCCGTGTTCCCTAGCAAAGGCTCATCAAGCCCTTCAACATGTTCAAGTACGTATTTACTTTTTAAAAATTTGTTGTGCGTGTTTACCTGTGCGCCTCTTCCCTTAAAAAAATCCTGATTATCCTGATATGCCATTGTACAAATTTGCTAATTTAATTAGCAAATCACAACTCGATCATCTTATTTTTTATGGCGTATAATACAAGCCCTACGCGGCTCTTAATCTGCAACTTTTCAAAAAGCTGATCGCGGTAGCCATCAACAGTGCGTACACTCACGCACATCTGGTCGGCAATTTCCTTGTAGGTTAACTCGGTACCTGCCAGGCGTAAAAATTCAAGCTCACGGTTGTTAAGCTTAACGTTGGCAGCCGCCTCATTAAAGTTATTGATTAGGTGTTTGGTAACAAAATCAGGGTAATAAACCTCACCTTCGGCAACACGTTTCAGCGCCGTTTCAAACTCGGCGGGCTCGGCGTCTTTCAGTAAATAACCTTTAACGCCTAATTTTACCATCGCAAGCACCTTTTCTGCATCCTCAAACATAGATAGAACGATAACGCACACATCCGGATAATTAGTACGCAGCCACTTGGCAGTTTCTATGCCGTCCATTACGGGCATATTGATATCCAGCAGAACGATCTCGGGTTTGTTTTTGGGCGATATTTTACGGGTAAGTTCTTCACCGTTGCCTGCCTCAAACAATATGCTAAAGCCCGGCAGGTTATTTATCATTGAAACAATGCCGCTTCTAAAAAGCCTGTGGTCATCAACCAGCGCGATCCGGATAGGTTCGGTTAACATATTTTTGTTCTGCTAAGGGGTCAAGCGTTATTTTTATAGAGCAACCGTTGCCGGGTTTACTTTCGAGCGCAGCATGGCCGCCTATAATAGCCGCCCTGTTCCCGATATTTTTTAAGCCCGAGCCGCCACTGTCATTCAGCTTCTCGGCCAGCAAAAAACCGTCTCCATCGTCTTCAATGCTCAAAATAAACAGATTTGTTGTATAATTCAAACCAATATTCAAATTTTGCGCCCTTGAATACTTGAGAGAGTTATTGATCGCTTCCTGAAATATACGGAATAATACCAACTCGCGCTCCGGGCCTAAGGTATAAGGCTCTCCCTCGATGTTAAAAGCGGTTTGGATTAGTCCGCTTTTTTCTAATCGCTCAAGTTCCGCGTTTATAGAATCTTTGAGGCCGATAGCCTTTATTCTTTCAAAGCTCAGGCTTTTTGAAAGATCGCGCAGGTCGCTTATCGCCTGGGCAATGAGTTCGCGGTTATCATCAATTTTTTTATGCCGCTGCTCGTCATCCAGGGTTTTAAGAGATGATAATGAAAGTTTTACAAATGACAGCACCTGGCCAATATTGTCATGTATCTCACGACTGATGTGGTTAAGCGTTTGTTCCTGCACCTCCACTTGCGCTTTCAGCATTTCCTCGTTAAACTGCAGGCGCATCAGTGAGCGCTCGGTAACATAAGCATTATGCTTGCGCTGATAAAAGAACATAAAGCCGACGATAAAGATACCCATCAGCAAAAGCAGAATGGTACCGACTATGATGAGTATGAGATTTTCTTGCGACTGAAACATAAGAAAGATACTGCCAGGCAAGAATACAAAATAAAATTGGCCATATTAGATATCACCATCCATAATTCAAAGTAATAATAACTTCTGCGGGATACCATATAAGAGAAAGCACAAAAGAAACAAAACTCAAGCAAGCAAAAAAACAGTAAGCCTGTATTAACCCAAAAATCGGGCATGTTGATAAGCGATATATGTTCGTCTGTTTGTTGCTGCATTAAATGGTAAAAGTACATACACACCAGCGTTATCAATGTAATATATTGTATAATGATACCGACGGTAGCGAGGTTCCAAAAGCCTTGAATAAAAGCAATATCGATTGCTGTAAATGCTATTACGGCGAAGTTGACTTTCGTAACCGTACGTTTTAAGGATGGTGGCAGTAATCCGGCTATAAAAAAACTGTAAAAAATGAATTCAATAATAATTACATAATTACTTACCCACGCGTTGTTGCGATGGATATGAAATAAGTTTTTTAGAGAACCTAATTCATATAAACATATAAACAGCAAATACGGCAAAAATGCCGCATACCGCGTATGCGACATTTTTTTGTACTGAACTACGGCAAAAGTTAACGCCATCAGCTCAAAAAACAAATATAAATATTGAAACATTGTTGTACTTTATTCGCAATAAGGCGGGCAAAGTTTTCCGTGATTCAAGCCGTAACCCGGTCCGCCCTCTCCATCATCATTGGAGTCCTTATCATCGTTATCATTACTATCGTCATCACCTTTTAACTGATCTACGTTTCTGCCGTCTTCCAACTTTGTTGCAACTAATACGACTGTTAAACGGTCATCATATGGTGTTGGTATTACGTCAGCATTATGCACACCAAAATAAATACGTACGCCATCAGCATCATTGTCATTAAATAATGCCTCGACCGCCTTGCGCGGAAACCATACTGATTTCGAATCAAAGTCAGGATCATAATCGCTGGCTACGCCGCTGTCATCACCTTTGCGTATACGCTTTACCGTTTCCTGGTAAGTTTTAATCAGGGTTTCAAGCTGGGCACGGGATACATCAGGCTTTTGAAAATTCTCACTCATAAATATCAATATATAAAATTATAAAAGGGGTTTAAAGGCAATAAAACTACAAAGCATACAAAAAAAGTCCGCACCGTTTTTTCACGGTAATTAAAGCGGTATATCTGCGTACAAAATACCGTTAAGTGGGTATTTTCAATTGATGGGTTCAAACGGATATTTGTAGCAGCAGAGATTTGATATGCGACAGCATGCCGGTCCGTATCAAAAAAAAATAGGGGTATTTTTTCTGCTTATACAAAATCGTCCTCCGTATGTATATACGGAGGATTTTTTTTTGCGCTGAAAGAGATGGAGCAGCGTTACAAACAACTCTACTTGCCGAACGTTATACTGGTACATCTTAAATAAAAAATTTTATGGATAAGTTGGAAATAAAAGGCGGCTGGAATGAGCTGAAAGGAAAGATAAAACAAGCCTACGGCGATCTGACCGATGACGATTTAAAGCACGAGGATGGCAAGGACGATGAAACCCTTGGCCGTTTACAGCAAAAGCTCGGCAAAAGCCGGGAGGATCTGGTAAAATGGATCAACAGCTTATAAAATATCAGCCCCCGTTTACCGGGGGCTTTTTATTAGGAATTGATTATAAAGGCTGCTATTTTGGCATTAAACACATGAATTACTGACACATCAGTATCTATCCCGATTATCAAGCCAGTAAAAAGCCCAAGTTATATAACCCATTATTTTACGGAATGCTTTTTGAATATACCTCAATATAAAAATTTAAGAGATGATGAGTTTAGCTTTTGTAACCGGATTTATAACTTATAATTCCGCTATATTTTTGATGCTTGCCATTGCCGTTATCAGCTTTATTGTGCAGTGGCGTTTTAAGAGCAAATTTAAACAGTACTCTGAAATCGGCCTGCTGTCGGGCCTTTCAGGTGCCGAAATAGCTGAGCGCATGTTGCGTGACCATGGTATAAGCGATGTAAGGATTATATCGGTTGAAGGGCAGTTGACCGACCACTACAACCCGGCTGATAAAACCGTTAACCTGAGCCCTGATGTTTACCACAGCCGTAGCGTTGCCGCAGCAGCTATTGCTGCCCACGAGTGTGGTCACGCTGTGCAACATGCCAAGGCATATAGCTGGTTAACCTTCCGTTCAGCTATGGTGCCGGTAATTAATGTAGCTTCAACGCTTACGCAATGGACGTTAACCATAGGTATATTACTACTGTTTTTCGCGAAAACTCCTTGGGTGCTAGCGATAGGTGTTGCAGCATTAGCCCTGGTTACGCTTTTCAGCTTTATTACGTTGCCCGTCGAGTTTGATGCAAGTAACCGCGCGTTAGCCTGGCTAAATAACAATTATAATGTAATGCAAACCCAGGAAGAACATGCTCAAGCTAAAGATGCTTTGTGGTGGGCAGCCATGACCTATGTAGTAGCCGCATTGAGTGCCTTGGCAACTTTGTTATACTATGCCCAGTTTCTTTTTGGCAGAAGAGACTAATTGAAAATAAAATAAAACGAAAGAGGCTCGCGTTTTGCGAGCCTCTTTCGTTTTATTTTATTTTGGTATAGATTATTTTGAGTTGAACCCGGTAAGGTGAATTTTTACCAAGTAATATTGTACGCCCTGTTGGATAAGCGGTGGCGGCGATGCTCGGTGCCGTATTTGTGGTGCTAAGCGATTCATTTGCCGCGGCAATATAAGTACCATAATCTTTTACCTTGCCGGTGACCAGGTTTTGCAGGTAAGAAGTTAACAGGAACCTGTATTCGTTTTTAACCGGGATGCCGAAATTTCCGCCAAAAAGCAAGCTGAAATTTGCTGACCCGTTGATCATATCTTCAATATAAGTACGCTGTTTAGCCAAGTCAGATTTATACATAGTTAATTTAGGCAACGGGGCATAAGGCGTTAACGTACCATTCTTAGGAACAATAACCAACTCAGCACGGTTTATAACTACATCTTTCGGCAGTGTTTCGGCAATTCTATTAAAGGCTATTTTAACACGCAATCCACCCATGCCTTTAACATAAGCCGTTTGGTTGTTTGATGTATTTGCTAAAGCGGCTTTCACGTTATCGTTATAGTTGTGCTTAATTTCGTTAATATAACGGCTTATAGGCAAACCTACAATGGAGGTATCTTTTGTTGATCCGTTGGTAACCGTTGTGTAAACCGCTATCGAATCACCGGTGGTTAAGGCGATAATGCCGCCGGCTCCTGTGCTTCCGGTGCGGTCAATATTCACATAAAGCCCGCGTGAAAGGTTTTGAAAAGCAAGATTTGATTGTGCGGCTTGCGATGAATTCAACCAGTTGTAAACCAACTCGGTATTTAATTTAACCCGTATCTGCGGAACAACACGTATAGCCGTATCTGCGCCACCATCAACAATCGAGGTAACTCTAATGGTATCATGCGGGCGGGCCAAAAAGGTTTTTGAACCTAAAACCGTGCTTGAGCGCGACCAGGTTTTACTGTTAAAGTAAGTAACGCCCAAAGGTTTTTCATTAAGCTGGTAAACATTAATTTTATAAGTTGACGCTAATGAATCACCGTAAAAACCGGTTGGCGAATATTTAAGCATTAACACAGCCGAATCAACCACAATATTGCCTGTTGGCTTAGTGTAAGCGGTGCCGCCCGGCAGGTTAATATCGGTAATTAATGCGGACTCCGTTGTACCAAGCTCCGGATCATTGAAATATCCAAGGGTTGAGCGGCCCAAATCTGAAACTGCGACAGAATCCTCTAAAACGGTATTCAGCGTTATATTGGTATCAACTATCAGTGTGCCGCTCAATTGATTGTTCTCGTCAACATCCAAACCCACGCCGTCGGGGTTTTTGCAGCTATTTAAAATAAAAAGACTTATCAACAGGGTTAATAAGTCTAATCTGAAAAATCTCATATGTTAAAATATCTTATCCAACTTTATACAACCTGTGCCATTTCTTCGGTGGCAATTTCGTCGTAAAAATTGTAATAATTTTCCACATCCGAAGTGGAATTGTAATCTAAAACAGGTTTATTGCTGTTTTTAACATTATTTAACACTTCCTCCTCAATGTTTTCGGAAGCAAGCACGATACCGTCTGCATAGTGTATGGCGCCTGCGTAAAGTGCCGCGCTGTCTGCAGGTTTGTAAACTTCTGTGTGCGCCTCGGTCATGCCGTTCATTACCGCTTTTTGTGCAAAGTCGGCATTCAACTGCCCGGCAAACTCTTTATCATAAATGGAGTAAACCAGCTTAGAATTTTTAAACGTTGGATCGTCCTTATAAGTGGTTTTCAGGTAAGCCGGCACCAATGCGCTCATCCAGCCGTGGCAATGGATCATGTCAGGCGCCCAGCCAAGTTTTTTAACCGTTTCAAGCGCGCCTTTGCAAAAGAAGATCATGCGCTCATCGTTATCGTCATAAAACTTGCCGTCCTTATCGGTAAACACGTGCTTTCTCTGAAAATACTCTTCGTTATCAAGAAAATATACCTGCATACGTGCTGAAGGTATTGAAGCCACTTTGATGATCAGCGGGTTATCATTATCATTAATAATGATGTTCATGCCCGATAAACGGATCACTTCATGTAGTCGGTTCCTGCGCTCATTAATATTACCGAAACGCGGCATCAGGATACGAATCTCGTAACCTTTATCCTGCATAGCCTGCGGCAAATTACGTACTATTTCAGAAATTTTTGTGAGTTCAAGGAAAGGTGACATTTCATGAGCTATAAACAAAAGCTTAGATTTACCCATCTCTATTATTTGTATTTAGTAAGTATAAGACGTCAAAAAAAATTTTGAGAGTACAAATATACGGATATAATATGAACTATCAATGAATTGCGCAACATAAGTTTGGATATTTTTAATTAATTACTCATTTTCGCCGGATTTTTTAAGCACTTTAACGTATTGAAAAATTTTACCACCAAACAGCTGCTTAGCCAACATTTACATGCTCAAAAAGTCGCCGGCGCTACCATAGGCTTTGTTCCTACAATGGGCGCACTTCATCGAGGGCACCTATCGTTAATAGCGCGTGCAAAGCAGGAATGTGACCTGGTAATTTGCAGCATATTTGTAAACCCCACGCAGTTTAATGACCCTAAGGACCTGGAAAAATATCCTCGCCCTATTGAAGCTGATATAGCAAAACTTGAGCAGGCCGGATGTGATATATTATTTAACCCCGATGTTACCGAAATGTATGCCGGCAATGAGCAATGGCATTTGGATATTGGCGAGCTGGAACATCTGCTAGAAGGCAAGTCGCGCCCGGGGCATTACCAGGGCGTCACGCAGGTGGTATACAAACTATTTAGCATTGTTGAGCCGGATAAGGCTTACTTCGGGCAGAAGGATTTTCAGCAAGTGCTGGTTATCAACCGTATGGTTGAAATGTTGAAGATGCCTGTGCAGGTTGTAATGTGCCCTATTGAACGTGAAAGCGATGGCCTGGCCATGAGCTCGCGCAATGTGCATTTAACGGCTAACGATCGCGAGCGTGCGCTCATTCTATCCAAAACATTGAATCAGGTTAAAAATAATTTTAGCAGTACTGATATAAACACGCTTAAACAGCTGGCTGAAACCGCCGTCAGCATCGAGCCCGGTGTTTTACTTGATTATTTTGAGATCGCCGACGCGGAGACTTTGCATCCGGCCAATCAAAACACCACTAACATTGTTGCATTAGTAGCGGCAAGGGTGGGCGCTACCCGTTTAATTGATAACATGATAATACGTTAGTGCTGCATCAACCCATTGTAAATAATTAACGCACGGCCAACTATTAAACATTTACTAAAATTCAAATCACTAACTTTGCGCCATGATTATTGAGGTGTTAAAATCTAAAATTCACCGGGTAAAGGTCACCCAGGCCGAGCTGAACTACGTGGGCAGTATTACCATTGATGAGGATTTGATGGACGCGGCAAACATAATTGCCAACGAGAAAGTACAGATAGTAAACAATAATAACGGCGCACGCTTTGAAACCTACGTTATCCGTGGTGAGCGCGGCACAGGTACCGTTTGCCTTAACGGCGCCACGGCGCGTTTAGCCCAGGTGGGTGATATCGTGATCATTATGAGCTATGCTTACATGGAACGCGAAGAAGCTAAAGCTTATGAGCCGGTGTTGGTTTTTCCGGATACGGATAATAAGCTGATTAAGTAACTAAACAAATAACCTTCACCAATCATCACATGTATAATAAATCTGCTGTAATCATAGCATTTTTAATACTGTTGTGCAAAGTAACTTTTGCGCAAAACGTTTGGTTTCTTAAAAATGATCGTAGGTTAGTAAATAATAAAGATAGTGCTGATTACATCAGGATTATTAGCGCACCTGACTCGGGCGACGTTTTGTATAACATTACAGAACTATATACCGACAATAAAAAAAAGCTTGTTGGTAAATCATTAAGTGATAAGGGCTTTGTTCCGCAGGGAAAAATACTGACGTATTATTCGAACGGAAAAATTCAAAATATAATTGAATTTTTGAACGGCAAAATATCAGGAGACTTTTATGAATATTTTCCGAACGGCATACTTTACACTCACCGCTATTTTACTACGCCAACAGAATATGCTGACCGAAACAACTTAAAATTTATAAATAATTACAACCTTTTAATATGTAATGATGTAGACGGTACGGCATTAGCAAATGAAGGTTTTGGTTTATATAAAGTTTATACAGAGCGGTTTGACGGCTTATTAGAAGCCGGGCTTGTAAAAAATGGTAAGCGCCAGGGCGATTGGAATGGTGTAGATACAGCATTGAATGTAAGTTATACTGAAAAATATGAAGACGGCCTTTTTATTTCAGGTATGTCTTTTGATAACCTGGGCATAAAGCATACCTATGCGACTCAGGATTTGGTACAGCCCTCTTACACCGGCGGATATGAGGCTTTCATCAAATATCTTCAGCAAAACTTATTATCTACCGCAAAGTCAAAAAATAACAAAACTAACGGACGGGTATTTGTAGAATTCACAGTTGACCTTAGCGGAAGGATTGACTCTGTAAGAACATTGCGATCTCCGAATGAATACCTGTCTGCCGCGGCTGAGCGGGTAATTTTTGATGCACCGGGTTGGAAACCGGCATCAGAGCGGGGAGTGTATCGCAAAGTTAAGCTTACCGTGCCGATAGATTTTGGGCCTGAAAAACTTAAGTTTATAGGCCGGCCAATTGTGAGACAAGCCAAAGCACCTAATGACTGGTTTGAGCAATATCAACCGGGATTTTAGATTTAAATTAAGGCTTAGTTTTTTAGCGATACTTAAAATTAAATAATAAGTTAAAGCCAAACAAATAACAGCTTTTTACTTTCCAACACAGTGCATTATTTTTTAAATTTTTGTCGCTCATTTAATTCAATAAGTTCTATCTTTGCACCCCGACGCTGAAGTCGGTTTTATCCTCGCTTTCAGCGCATAGGAAACAGTCCGGAAATCCAGTCTAAACGGATGAAGGCTATAACTTTAACTTTTTGAATTAAAAAAGCCCTATGCCCAAAAACGCTTCCATCAAATCGGTATTGATTATTGGTTCAGGTCCTATCATTATAGGCCAGGCCTGCGAGTTTGATTACTCAGGCTCACAAGCCGCACTTTCTTTAAAAGAAGAAGGTATTAAGGTAACCATCATTAACAGCAACCCCGCCACCATCATGACGGATAAGGTTATTGCTGATAATGTGTACCTGCTGCCGCTAACCTGCGAAAGCATTGAGCAGATTTTGCAGGAACAGCAAATTGATGCCGTGCTGCCTACCATGGGTGGCCAAACCGCGCTTAACCTTTGTATAAATGCCGACGAACAAGGCATTTGGGAAAAATACAATGTTAAGATAATTGGTGTGGATATTGCCGCTATCGAGAAAACCGAGAACCGCGAGGCCTTCCGCCAACTGATGGTTGACATTGGCGTAGGCGTAGCTACCTCAAAAATTGCCAACTCATTTTTAGAGGGTAAAGAGGCCGCGCAACAAATTGGCTTCCCGCTGGTAATACGTCCAAGCTATACCCTGGGTGGTAAAGGCGCAGGCTTTGTACACAAAAAGGAAGATTTTGACGCTGCCCTTAGCCGTGGCCTGCAAGCATCACCAACTCACGAGGTTTTGGTTGAGCAGGCAGTGTTAGGCTGGAAAGAATATGAGCTGGAGCTGCTGCGCGACAGCCGCGACAACGTGATCATCATTTGTTCTATCGAGAACTTTGACCCTATGGGTATCCACACCGGCGACTCCATCACCGTGGCCCCTGCCATGACGCTTAGCGACCGCTGCTACCAGGAGATGCGTAACCAAGCCATCAAAATGATGCGCGCCATTGGCAACTTTGCCGGTGGATGTAACGTACAGTTCTCGGTTAACCCGGCTAATGAGGAGATCATCGCCATCGAGATCAACCCGCGTGTATCACGTTCATCGGCCCTGGCATCAAAAGCTACAGGTTACCCAATCGCTAAAATTGCCGCTAAGCTGGCCATCGGTTATAATCTGGATGAGATAGAAAACCAGATCACCAAAACTACTTCGGCCTACTTTGAGCCAACGCTGGATTATGTGATCGTAAAGATACCGCGCTGGAACTTTGATAAATTCAAGGGTGCTAACCGCGAACTCGGCCTGCAAATGAAATCAGTAGGCGAGGTAATGGGCATCGGCCGTACCTTTATTGAGGCCCTGCAAAAGGCTTGTCAAAGTTTGGAAATCGGTCGTGCCGGTTTAGGTGCCGACGGTCGCCAGAGCCGCAACCTTGATGAGATTATGCACAGCCTTGAGCACCCAAGCTGGGACAGGCTGTTCCACATATACGATGCATTAAGCCTCGGCGTGCCGATTGAATCGGTACGTAAAGCTACCAAGATTGACCGCTGGTTCCTGAACCAGATACAAGAGGTAGTAAGCATGGAAAATGAGCTGCGCCGTTACTCCCTGAACAACATTCCTGAAGATTTCTTTTACACGCTGAAACAAAAAGGCTTCTCAGACGCGCAAATAGCTTACGTGCTGACGAACACTACCGAAGAGGATGTGTACCAGCGCCGCAAGCAACTGGGTATACGCCGTGTATACAAAATGGTTGATACCTGCGCTGCCGAGTTCCCTGCCAAAACACCTTACTACTACTCAACCTACGAGGGCGAAAATGAGTCGGTAGTGAGCGATAAGAAAAAAATCATTGTATTAGGATCAGGCCCTAACCGAATTGGCCAGGGTATCGAGTTTGATTATAGCTGCGTGCATGGCCTGCTTGCAGCAAAAGAAGCCGGTTTTGAGGCTATCATGGTTAACTGTAACCCCGAAACCGTGTCAACCGACTTCAACATGGCCGATAAGCTGTATTTTGAACCGGTATTCTGGGAGCACGTACGCGAGATTATCGATTTGGAGCAACCTTACGGCGTGATTGTACAGCTAGGTGGCCAAACAGCCCTTAAAATGGCTGAAAAGCTGCACGAGCACGGCATCCGCATCATCGGTACCTCATTTGATAACATGGATATTGCTGAGGACCGTGGCCGTTTCTCAGACATGTTAAAGGATCTTGATATTCCATATCCGAAATACGGCGTTGCCGAAAGTGCTGAGGAAGCGCTTGAAGTTGCCCACCATGTTGGTTATCCGGTACTGGTACGCCCAAGCTACGTATTAGGCGGCCAGGGCATGAGCATCGTAATCAACGATGAAGATCTGGAAAAAGCGGTAGTAAGCTTGCTGAAAAACCTGCCGGGCAACCGCGTACTGATCGATCACTTCCTTGACCGTGCTGCCGAAGCAGAGTCTGACTCTATAAGCGATGGCGATGATGTACATATCATTGGTTTGATGGAACACATTGAGCCTGCCGGTATCCACTCAGGCGATTCATACGCTGTATTGCCACCGTTTGATTTGTCAGACAATGTGATCAAACAAATGGAAGACTATACCGAAAAGCTGGCCAAAGCACTTAACGTGCGCGGCTTGCTGAACATACAGTTTGCCATTAAGGATGAAAAGGTATACGTGATAGAGGCTAACCCGCGTGCGTCGCGTACGGTGCCTTTCATCGCGAAAGCTTACGATGTGCCGTACATCAACATCGCCGCTAAAGTAATGATGGGGGTAAACAAGCTGAAAGACTTTACCATCGTTCGTAAACCAAAAGGTTACGCCATTAAAGAGCCGGTATTCTCGTACGATAAATTCCCGGAAGTGGCTAAAGAGCTTGGCCCTGAAATGAAGTCGACAGGTGAGGCGATACGCTTTATCCCTGATCTGCAAGACCCTTACTTCAGGCATTTGTATAAAGAGAAATCAATGTATTTAAGTAAATAACGGTTTCTCCCGATTTTAGGACTTGTTCTTTAATTAATGGATCATAAGTTAATACAACTAAAAAACGTCGATCGCGAGGATATTCATGACGTTATACAAAAGATAGAAAGATCGTTCGGGATAACCTTTAACCCGGACGATTTTCAAAATGTTAGTACCATTGGTGATCTTTGTAACCTTGTTCATAGTAAATTAAAGCTTGAACACCTTGACACTTGTACCACCCAGCATGCTTTTTACATGCTGCGCAACGCCATCACCACGTCAACTACTATTGACCGGTGCGCCATCAATACCAACACCTGCCTTAAGGATGTATTTCCGGAAGAGGAAAGGTTACAGCTTGTGGCCGATATAGAGCAGGAAATGGGCTTGCGCTTAAATGTATTACAGCCAAAAGACGCTGTAATATTTGGGCTCGCCGCTTTATTCATACTATCGTTAGTTGCTACCTATTTTAATTGGCAGATAGGCATGGCCGGTTTAACTGCCTTTGCCGCCGGATCATACATGGCTATAAAACGCGGTAAACAATTAGCTGTTAAAACGGTAGGCCAGCTGGCTGAGAAGATAGCCCGCGAACACTACCTGAAGTGCCGCCGTGATGCCGCAACGGTTAACCGTAAAGAGGTTAATCAAAAAATACGTGAACTTTTCCAGCATGATCTGGATCTCGACGCTTCCGTATTAAAATCAGGCGCCTCATTTAACTGATAACTATAAAAGAAGCCCTTGAATTTGATTCAAGGGCTTCTTTTATTTATAGACCATCAGGCCTTTAACTTCAAAATTAATGGCTTTGCTCATTTTTGAGGTGGTGCTGTAATTAATGGCATCACCCGCGAAGTGTTGCTGGTCATCGGCGGTAAATTCTCGCTTGGCTACGCCGCTTATAATTACTACACGGCCTTTGATTTGTTTAGGTAAAGTAACGTTAAAATCTCTGAAGTGCGCGTAAATAGGCATTCCATTGCTTGCATGTATAACAAACCAGCCCCCCTTTTCTTCCGTTACCTTTTCCACGGTACCCTTAACAGAGGTGGTTATCCGTTTCTTTTCTCCCATAAAACTTTGCAGTTTATCCGCTTCAATGGCGTTGGATGTGTCTGATTTAATTCCGAAAACCATACCATGAGGCAAAGCCACCTTTTGCGCGAAAGATTGAGAAGCCGCGGTAACCAATAGTATCGATAAAAGTAAATGCCATGCTTTCATGCTTATGATAACAACACGAGGGAATGATGGTTTTATTTGGCTTTATGATCGTAACTAATTACACGGGCAATTTTCCATCCGTCATCATCATCCTGCTTCCAGATGTGTACAAAGCGGGCGGTGTAGATCAGCTTACGTTCACCATTGGTTACTTTATAAAACCTGCTCATACCGGTTTCAACAGCGCCGTAAAAATCCAACGGATAAACCTGGGCGCTAACCAAAACACGCTCCATTCCGCCATTTTCACACATTGATTTCATTGACTTCATCAGATCACGCCTTGAAGATGTGTAGCCGGTACGGTCATTAAAAAACTCTACATCGCCGTCAAAGTAATCCTCAAATTTTTCCAGGTCGCATTTGTTATAGGCATCAAATACTTGCTTATCCAGGTTGATAATGGTGCTGTATAAAGTTTTCCCGGCCGATGCCTTAGATAATTGTGCGATGGATTGGCTATTTATCAGGATAAATACAAAGCTGAAAGTAAAAAAAATAACGCGTTTCATAGTTAAATGTAAATGAGCATTTAATATTCATCAACGTTGTTTGTTTGCAGTTGTTGTAAATCTGAACGGCGTTTATCCAAACAAAAGCGTAAACACCTCTTCAATATTGCCCACCGTTTTTACGTCAATTGTATATCTTGAAAAGTCGATACGCTTTTTATCGCCCGCTTTCGGCAGGTTGTATTTGGAAATGAATATTTGCTCAAAGCCAAGTTTCTGCGCTTCGGCAATACGCTGCTCTACCCGGTTAACCGCCCGTATCTCGCCCGACAATCCTATCTCCCCGGCAAAGCACACCTTGGTAGCTATTGGGATATCCTCATGTGAGGATATAATAGCCGCTGCAAGCCCCAGGTCAATAGCCGGGTCTTCTACCCGTATGCCGCCGGTAATGTTCAGGAACACGTCCTTAGCCCCCAAGCGGAAGCCACAGCGCTTTTCGAGCACGGCAAGCAGCATATTCATGCGTTTGGTATCAAAGCCCGTGGCGGTACGCTGTGGTGTGCCATACGGCGATGTACTTACCAACGCCTGGGTTTCTATCAGCATAGGGCGCATGCCTTCCAGCGTGGCTGATATGGTTACACCGCTCAAGGGTTCATCTCGCTGTGATAATAGTATCTCTGATGGATTTGAAACTTCACGCAAACCTTCGCCCAACATCTCGTATATCCCCAACTCTGATGCCGAGCCGAAGCGATTTTTAACCGCTCGCAAAATGCGGTATACATGGTGCCTGTCGCCTTCAAACTGTAAAACGGTATCAACCATATGCTCCAGTATCTTGGGGCCGGCTATCATGCCGTCTTTTGTAATATGCCCTATTAGGAAAACAGGCGTAGAGGTTTCCTTTGCAAAACGCAGCAACTCCGCCGTACACTCACGTACTTGCGATACGCTACCGGGCGTTGACTCAATATGCGCCGAATGGAGCGTTTGTATTGAATCAATTACCACCAATTCAGGTTCCAGTTGTTCTATCTGCTTAAATATGTTTTGAGTTGAGGTTTCGGTCAGTATATAAGCGCCCTTACCCACCTGATTAGCGGCTCCCCCTTCAGGGGGTTGGGGGGCTGTCAATCGTTCCGCCCGCATTTTTATCTGCCTGTCGCTTTCCTCGCCCGATACATAGAGTACTTTGAGGTTAGGCATATTAAGCGCCAGCTGCAACATCAAGGTTGATTTACCTATGCCGGGCTCGCCGCCTATCAATACCAGCGATCCGGCTACGATGCCGCCGCCCAGCACCCGGTTAAACTCGGCATCCGGTGTTAGCAGGCGGTGTTCTTCACTAAAGGTTATCTCTGACACCGGCACCGGCTTGTTAGCACGTTGCAGGCTGGTTGAAGGGTTGGCTTTCCAATCGGGTACCGAGGCATTATTCTTTTCCAATATCTCCTCGGCAAAAGTATTCCACTGTCCGCATGAGGGGCATTTACCCAGCCATTTGGGAGATTCGTAGCCACAGCTCTGGCAAAAGTAAGCGATCCTGGTTTTAGCCATTTGATTTAGATGTGCTGATTACAGACTTGCAAATGTGCGGATTTGTTTTGAGATAGCACGATAAAATGCTAAAATATTTGGCAATTCAACTTGATAATAAAAAAAATGCAGATGCTTTTTCAAACATCTGCATTTTATAATCGGCGCCTGGCGCTGTTATAGTTTAATTTCCTCATCCTTTGATGAGAAAAAGCGGAACTCGGTGATCTGATACGCCGGATTGCTTTTAACTTTAATCCATTGTTTGTACTTAAAGTACCATTTCATCTGGCGCGTATAAAGGCCTTTTTTAATGTAAGCCTCAATGTAAGGGTGCACGCAAAGCGTAATGTCTTTTTCATTTTGCTCAAGCAGGATGTAGTTGAAATTATTTTCAATATCATCCAACAGCAAAATGCTTGGGCGTATAGCCCCTGTGCCGTGGCAGGTTGGGCACACCTCGCTGGTAACAATGTTCATTTCGGGGCGTACACGCTGACGTGTAATCTGCACCAAACCAAACTTGCTCGGCGGCAATATGGTATGCTTTGCCCTGTCATGCGCCATTTCGCCGCGCAGGTAATCAAACAGCTCCTTGCGGTTAAGCGGCTTGTGCATATCAATAAAATCGATCACCACAATACCACCCATATCGCGCAGGCGCAATTGCCTGGCTATTTCGCGAGCAGCTTCTTTGTTAACCTGTAAGGCATTCTCCTCCTGGTTCTCTTTATTGGCCGTACGGTTACCGCTGTTCACGTCAATAACGTGCAGCGCCTCGGTATGCTCAATAACCAGGTAAGCGCCCCCGGCAAGGTTTACTGTTTTACCAAAAGCCCCCTTAATCTGCTTTTCAATGCCATAATGCTCAAATATCGGGTCGCGGTGCTTGTGCAGGCGAACAATGTTCTCCAGATCCGGAGATATTTCATGTACGTAAGATTTTACTTCTTCGTACATGCCGTTATCATTCACATATATGCTCTGAAAATCAGAGTTCAATATGTCCCTCAATATCGTTGAGGTACGGTCTATCTCGCCCAGTATTTTTTTGGACGGCTCAACCGAAGGGAGTTTGGTTATCAGCGTTTCCCACTTGGCTATCAGGTCAAGCAGGTCCTTTTGCATTTCTGTTACACCCTTACCCTCAGACACTGTGCGTATAATTACGCCGAAGTGCTTGGGTTTAATGCTTTCAACAATTTTGCGTAAACGCTGGCGTTCGGTATTGCTTTTTATTTTTTTAGAGATGGATATCACCTCCGAAAAAGGAACCAGCACCACGTAACGCCCGGCAATTGACAGATCAGCACTTAAGCGCGGGCCTTTCGTTGAAATTGGCTCCTTAGCAATCTGTACCGGCAGCAATTGCCCCTTTGTTAAAATCTCAGATATCTTACCACCTTTATTAATGTCAGCCTCAAGTTTTAGATGATCTAAAAGCTTTGACTGGTAACCCCCGCTACGTACCTGTTTGGTTAGCTTTAACAGGCTTTGCACCTGTGGCCCCAAATCAAGATAATGCAAAAAGGCATCCTTCTCATATCCAACATCAACAAAAGCTGCATTCAGCCCGGGCATTATCTTTTTGATTTTACCCAGGTAAATATCACCAACGGTATAGTTGTTGGTGGTTTGCTCTTTGTGAAGTTCTACGAGTTGTTTATCCTGTAATAATGCAATGGTAGCTCCGCTGGGGGACGAATCGATAATTAATTCTTTTATCAATTGCTACTCCATTTCTTAATGCGGCTATGGTATAACCGCGGGATTAATAAGAAGGTAAAAAACAACACATAAAAACAGCCCGCACAATGGCGGGCTATAAGCTGTTAATACAGCTTATTTCTTTTTATGCCTGTTTTTTCTTAAACGCTTTTTACGTTTGTGGGTGGCCATTTTGTGTCTTTTACGTTTTTTTCCGCTTGGCATAATTTTAATGTTTTTTAAAAATGATTAATTAATTTAATTCCTTTATGTACTCATCAATGCGCTGCCCAAAAGCTGGGTCAGGCATCATTGTTTTACACTTGGTATAAGCCTCAATAGCCTCTTTTTTACGGCCAAGCTGTTTGTAGCTCTCGGCCAGGTAAAAATATGGTTCAAGCTCGGGCTTTTGTGCAATAACTGTTTTAAAACGCTCAACCGCTTTTTCAAACTGGCCTGATTTCATAGAGAAAACGCCCAGATTTAGATTTGCACTGCGATTGGTTGGGTCCTGCTTTACCACTTCAAGCAACAGGCTTATACCGGCCATAGGGCTGGGCGCACCACCGTTTACATAAGCTATACCCAAACCGGTTTTAGCATCCAGGTTGTCCGGAGCCAACTGGCGGGCCTGCTCAAAGCACTGTACAGCGTTTGTTAGATACGTTGGCTGAGCAGTGGTATCCTGGGTAAGCTTGTATGCATCATTAAAGTGGTTACCGGCTGTTATCCAGGCATCGGCGGTTTTTTCACTTTCAGCAACGGATTTATAATAAAAAGCAGCCGGCCCGGGTTGGTTTACATCATCCCACTTGGTAGCCAGCTGTTTTTCTATATCCTTTTTAGCGTCGCCATCAGCGGCTTTAAGCTTGCCTTCCAATTCGGTAATCGGGGCTGCAAGCGATTGGCCTATGGCGCTTTTGGCTGTTTCTGACACCTGCTCAACGCTCAAAAAATTGGCCTGAGCCTGTGCAGCAGGGGCGGCTGCCTTGGTATCAGCATGATTGGCATCCTCAGCCTTTTGCAAACCCTTAACAGGTTGTACGTACAAATAGCCCACAATAGCGAGTACTGCTATAATTAAAACTATTTGTGGCTTTTTCATTGGGCTGGGTGCTTATTGAATTATTTGCTTGCTTTTGCAGTTTTGTTGCCGCTTTTTACTTTTTCAACAAAAGTTTTTGCCGGCTTAAAGCTTGGCACAAAGTGCTCAGGAATGATTATGGCAGTATTTTTTGAAATATTACGCGCTGTTTTCTTAGCTCTTTTTTTAACAACGAAACTACCGAAACCTCTAACGTAAACATTCTCGCCGGCAACCATTGAGCCTTTTACTACTTTAAAAAACGCCTCAACAGTTTCCTGTACATCAACTTTCTCAATACCTGTCTTAGATGAGATTTCAGCTATGATTTCTGCCTTAGTCATATCTTATTTTTCTTTAAAATTTTTTATAAATACTTAACTGTTTTGGGGTTGCAAAAGTATCGCTTTATTGGCAAACTCTAAAATAATTAGTGTATTTTTTTTGTTCGTTGCAAAACCGTGATGAAAAAAGCGCATCAACCACATTTGCTGCCTATTTTTGAGGTTATGAATTTTGCCGATGAATTGCTTAACTGGTACCAGCAAAACAAGCGCGACCTGCCCTGGCGCAACACAACCGACGCTTATACCATATGGCTATCTGAAATAATATTGCAGCAAACCCGTGTAGAGCAAGGCATGCCTTACTTCCATCGTTTTTTAGAGCGTTTTCCGGATGTGCGCAGCTTTGCCGCGGCAACCGAGGATGAGGTGCTTAAGCTGTGGCAAGGGCTTGGCTATTACTCGCGCGGGCGCAACATGCTTAAAACAGCGCAGCAGGTTGAGCAGGAATACGGCGGCGTTTTTCCGACAGATTATAATACACTGATCAAACTCAAAGGCATTGGCGAATATACCGCGGCGGCCATATCATCGTTCTCCGCCAATGAGCACCGTGCTGTTGTTGATGGTAACGTCTACCGGGTGCTCGCCCGCTACTTTGGCATCAGCGAACCGGTTAATTCGCCCAAATCAAAAAAGACTTTTCAGGAGCTTGCAGACAGTTTAATTAATAAGAAAAACCCGGCGCTGCATAATCAGGCCATGATGGAATTCGGCGCGCTGCTTTGCAAACCTAAAAACCCCGGATGCGGCATTTGCCCCGTAAGGCTTGGTTGCTATGCATTTAAGCACAACGCAACAACCAATTTACCCGTAAAACTAAAAACGGTTAAAAGTAAGGAACGCTACCTGAACTACTTTTTAGTTACTGATGGCAAAACTTTGCTGATGAACAAGCGGGGAGATAATGACATATGGGCCAATATGTATGACCTGCCGTTGCTGGAAACCAATGGCTTAATTTCTGTAGAAGAGGCGCTTAACTCATCCGAGATACAATATGCTTTTGGCGAAAACGTTAAAGCGGAATACGTATCGCCAATTAATAAACATATACTTACGCATCAAAAACTATTTGTTAGGTTAATAAAATTAAGCGACTATCAGGTTAAATTAGAACAAAAATGGTTTTATACAGAGGTAGAAAATTTGAGCAATCTTGCACTGCCTAAAATCATTTTTATATTTCTAAAATATTTTTTTAATTTGTAGAAGAATTTTGCGTTAATTTAAACCATGTCTGGAATAAACAAAGTAATACTAATTGGGCATTTAGGTAAAGACCCCGAAATACGATATTTGGAAGGAGGTGTATCAGTAGTAAGCTTCCCCCTTGCCACCTCCGAAACCTTTAATAAAGACGGAAAAAAAATTGAACAAACAGAGTGGCATAACATTGTTATGTGGCGAAGCCTTGCCGACGTGGCTGCAAAATATTTGCAAAAGGGCAAGCTGGTTTACATAGAAGGAAAGCTGCGTACCCGCTCTTTTGAGGATAAGGAGGGCATAAAAAAATACACTACTGAGGTAGTGGCCGAAAACTTTACCATGCTTGGTCGCAAAAGTGATTTTGAAACGGACAACCAGGCCAACGGACGCGCAATTAAAACAGATGGCGCCGCCGATTACAATACTGCTGACGAAACGGACGATCTGCCTTTCTGACCAGCAATAAACTTATTATTAGAAAGAGAAAGCCCGGCTGTATTGCACAACCGGGCTTTATTATGTAAAAGGCTGGCTACTATCTGCCACCCGGAGGGCAATGCTCCTTTAAGTATTTGGTATATAGCGTACGCAGGTGCAACCCGGTACCTGGCCCTTCTGATATAGAGTGTGTACGGTTAGGGTACGACATTAGCTGGAATTGCTTGTTATATTTAATTAACTCGTTTATCAGCAACTCAGCGTTATTGTAGTGCACGTTATCATCACCTGTGCCATGAATGTACAATAAATTACCCTGCAGGTTTTTGGCGTTGGTAATAGGCGACCCTTTTATAAACGGCTCACGGCCGGCATCATCAGTTGGAACGCCCATGTAGCGCTCCTGGTAAATATTGTCATAAGTAAGTTGGTAGCCTACGGCTGCCACCGCTATACCGGTTTTATAGATTTCAGGATACTGGAACATCAGGTTTAATGTTGATGAACCACCACCACTCCATCCCCAAACAGCCACGCGGCTGCTGTCGATGTAGTTCCATTTTAATATTTCTTTTGCCGCCAGCGCCTGGTCGCGGATATTCAGCACACCGATGTTTTTATAGATAGCCTTGCGCCACTCACGGCCACGCGGAGCCGGTGCACCACGGTTATCCATTGAGATATACACATAGCCGTCGGCAGCCATATCACCGGTGTACATACCATTATGGCCGGCGCCGTACACATCTTTAGCTGTTTGTGAAGCCGGTTCGCCATAAACATAAAATACAACCGGGTATTTTTTAGTCGGATCAAAGTTATTAGGCTTTTTTACCCAACCTTTAATATCAACGCCCTCAGATGTTTTTACCGTGAAGAATTCAACTGGGTTTTTGGCATCGGTTACCGGTTTAATAGCATTGCCTGTTAAGTGCTTATGATCGGGCAGGCTAATGGTTTCGCTCTGGTAAGGCGTGTTGGAATTAGAAAAATTGTGCATAGCCATGGTGCCGTTCGGCGAAATGGCATAGCCATGCGTGCCAGATTGATCTGCAGGGGTTAATCGCTCAGCCTTGCCACCGCTTAGCTTAACGCGGTACAGGTAAGCCTGGTTAGGGTTGTCAGGCGAAGCAATGAAATAAATAAAGCCTGACGGTTCATCAATAAGCGATACGCTCATAACATCATAGTTACCCTTAGTAATTAGCTTTTGCTTACCATCAAGCCCGATACGGTACAGGTGGTTCCAGCCATCTTTCTCGCTGGCCCAAACAAACTCTTTGCCTTTGTTCAGCCAATCCCAGCCGGTAGCCTCTTCTTTAGCATTGATCCAGGCTTTGTCCGTTTCGTTATAGATAACTTTTGCTGTGTTGCTCGATACTTTGGCTACATATAATTTACTTTCGTTTTGAGCGCGGTTAAGCTGCTGCAGGATAATTTCATCCGGGTTACTGGTGTATTCCATACGCGGAATATAATGCTGCACGTTGTCGCCCGGGATGTTAAGCCATTTAGTTTGCGCGGTAGCAATGTCAACCACACCTATCTTGCATGAGCTTGGGTCCTGACCCGCCGTCGGATATTCAACGGGCACTACATAGGAGTACACCATACTGTCGGTTGTGTTCAGCATCAGGTAGTTTTTTATCTTGCGGGCATCAATTTGCCAGTAGGCGATTGATTTACCGTCAGGCGACCAGCGGAAACCATCCCGGCAGTCAAACTCCTCCTCATAAACCCAATCAAAAGTACCGTTAATCAAACGGTCGGTACCATCAGTAGTAAGCGCCTTGATGGTGTTGGTAGCCAGGTCTTCTACATACACATTATGGCCGCTTACGTAAGCTACCTTGCTGGCATCCGGAGAGAATTTAGCGAACATTAATGATGATTCCGGTTTACCCTTGCCTAATTGCTTCAGGCTTTTTGCGGCAACATCATACACCCAGTAATCGCCGCGGGTATCATAACGCCAAACACGTTTGGTGTTGGTGTTGATGAGTATTTTTTTACCGTCGTCAGTAATTTTAAACCGGCGGATGCTGATAGGTTTTTGCCCGGCGGGGGTAAGGTCCTGCGCGGTGGCTATTACCGTTTTCTTATTGGCATCACGCACGTCAAATTCGGCAATGCCACCCTCAAAAGTTTTGTAATAACGGTATCCGTCCTTAGCCCAGTTAGTGCCGCTCCCGAATTGTGCCTGTGCGCCCTGCCATGCTACCGACAGTATAAACGCCATAAACACAACGGGTAAATAGTAAAATTTACGCTTCATGTAAGTTTTGTTTGGTCAATTAATTTAAATCGGGTAATGCCCTTTTAATTTTTGCGTTAAATTAGTGTTTTTATAAAAAGCCGCTTATATCTGTAATGAAAAAAATACTCCCCCTAATTATTACGCTCTTTTTATTAAATAATATCAGTCTGGCACAAAATGCTAACCGCAGCAAATTTATAGCGGATAGCCTTCAGGCGTACATCAACCGCGCGTTAACCAACTGGCGCATACCGGGCGCGGCCGTATGCATTGTAAAAGATAACCGCATTGTGCTTGTAAAAGGCTTTGGCATCAAGGAGCTGGGATTGAATAATAAGGTTGACGAGAACACCCTGTTTATGATTGGCAGCAATACCAAAGCCTTTACAGCCACCGCACTTGCCATGCTGGCTGCGGATAAGAAGCTCTCGCTGAACGATAAGGTGACCAAATACCTGCCAGACTTTAAGCTGGACAACAAGGCCGCTACCGAGTTGCTTACCATACGCGATTTGCTTTGCCACCGCCTGGGTTTTCAAACCTTCCAGGGCGATTTTACATTTTACAACACCAACCTTACCCGCGGCGAAGTAATGAGCAAGATGACACTGATGAAAGCGCCGTACGGCTTCCGTACCACATGGGGATATACCAACTCGGCTTTTTTAACCGCCGGAGAGATCATCCCTAAGGTTGCCGACCAGAACTGGGACATCTACCTGAAAGAAAAAATATTTGCGCCGCTGGGCATGAGCAACACCCTTGGCCTTAGCGTAGCCATGACAAAGGCCTTTAACCGCGCTGCCGGGCACACTATAACCGATAACCGGCTGTTAGCCATACCGTATGCCAACCTTGATAATATGGCGCCTGCCGGGGCAATCAGTTCGACAGCCGCTGATATGGGCAAATGGGTAATGACCTTACTGAACGATGGTAAGGTAGGCAGCAAGCAAGTAATTGCTAAAGCCGCCATTGATGCCACCCGCCAGCCACAGGATATTGTGGGCACTGCCGAACACCTGGACGGTACCAAAAATTTTCAGCTATACGGCCTAGGCTGGTTTTTGCAAGATTACCATAACCACCGCTTGGTTATGCATGACGGTGGGGTAAACGGCTTTGTATCGTCAGTTACGCTGGTGCCCGAAGAAAACTTGGGCGTAGTGATCCTCACCAATACCGATCAGAATAATTTGTACGAAGCCCTGCGCTGGGAGATATTGGACGCTTACTTTAAACTACCGTACCGCAATTACAGCGATGCTTACCTAAAGGAATTCAGAAACTATACTGCCGAACAACTTGCCGTAGACAAAAAGCTGCGTGATAGTGTGGCGCTTAACCTACGCCCGGCACTATCATTAAGTTATTACGAGGGTAAATTCACCAATCAGCTCTACGGCACCGTAAACGTTGAGCGCGGCGACAATAACGACCTGACCATGCGCTTTGAGCATCACCCTAAAATGTATGCCCGCTTACAACCGTTAGGTGGCAACCGTTTCTATGTAACCTTTAGCGACCCGATTTTGGGCAAGGCTATATTCCCCTTTACAGTGCAAAACGGCAAGGTAACCGGCTTTAAACTAAAAGTAGCCGACTTTGTGGAGATGGGCGCTTATGATTTTAAGAGGCAGTAAGCAGAGAGTCCGAAAGGCGGGAAGTCCGGAAGATGAAAAGCTTTGTTTAATAGCAGGCTTCATTATCCCGATTAAAATATAAACAAGAATGGCCAAGCGATATGCCTGGCCATTTTTTTGTGAAGTTCCTTTTGGACTTTCGGACTCGACGTCTTTAACCTTTTCTTTCGGACTTCCGGACTTCCCGCCTTTCGGACTCTCTTCTACTATCTTCCACTCATCAGTTCCGGTATAGGTTGCCCAATGCAGCCGTTTGGTTGCTGGATGCGCAGCATGGATGCTATAGTAGCCGAAATATCCGTCATGTGGGTTTGACGGGTAAGGCTGCCGTGTTTAACGCCCCAGCCCATGAATACCAATGGTATGTGCGCATCGAACGGCGCCCAGGTACCGTGTGTTGTGCCCGTACGGCCGCCGGAGAAATAACCCGGCTTCAGCATGATCTGTATTACGCCGCTGCGCTCCTTACTGTAGCCGTTTATTACGCGCTCGCGCAGGTGGGGGGGGATGTTGGCTACCGCAGCTTTGGTCATATCAACTGCATACAGCACATCCGGGTCTTTTTGCAGGAATTTGATGCAATCCGCTTTCAGTTCTTCCTCGTTCAGCTTGTTATCATTTATCACCTTGTAATTAAAGTTTACCTGGTAATTACTCAGGCTCAATACAATTTTATCAGCCTTGTATTTATCTTTTAAAAACTTGTTTAATTCGGTAGCGCCCTCATTCCAGTTACCACCCGGTATTTTATGGTCAGTCAGGAAAGTAGGGTTGTGCGCCGCAGCATGGTCGGCAGTAAGGAATACGGTATAATTGCCTTTACCCACCTGGCCATCTAAAAAGGTAAAGAAAGCCGCCAAATCCCTATCCAAACGCAGGTAGGTATCTTCCGTTTCAACCGCGTTAGGACCAAACTGGTGGCCAACATAATCCGTTGATGAAAGGCTCACGGCTAAAAAATCGGTCACTACGTTTTTGCCTAATTGCTCGTTGGTAACGGCGGCTTTGGCCATATCCAGCGTAAAAGAGTTACCATAAGGCGTTGAGCGTATCATGCCTGCATTGCCTTTATACAATTGTGATGTTTTAATAGGGAAAACCGGCGCCTCGGTGCCGCTGAATTTACCTTCATATTTCGGGCTGTTATCCGGCGAGCTTTGTACGTAGGTATTTACCGGGTACAGGGTATTCCAATCCTGCTTCAGGTATTTTTCGGCCAGCTTTTGCCCGTTGAAGGTTTTTACCCATGCCGGCAGATCATTCATATAATAGGTGCTGGTTATCCAGTTGCCGCTGGCATCATCAAACCAGTAAGCCGCATCGGCTGCGTGGCCCGCTGGCAAAATACCACCCCTGTCCTTTATAGCTATGCCGATAACTTTCGAGCGGAAATTTGTAGCCAGCTTCAATTCATCCGTAATGGTGCTGGCCTGTAAATTGCGTGGCGACATTTGGCCTGCCTTTGAGCTGCTGCCTACGGTGTTTACGGTCGAATCCTCTGTACAGTACATGGATTTACCGGTAGCCTGAACAATAAAATCATTACCCGCTATGCCGTGTATGGATGGTACCGAGCCGGTATACACACAGCTATGCCCCGGAGCGGTAAAGGTTGGCAGATAATCAACATCGGTATTCTCGCAGGTAAAACCCTCATTAAGCATACGCTTAAAACCACCGTTTTGATAGCGGCTGTAATAGCGGTACAGGTAGTCCCAGCGCATTTGGTCAACCACTATGCCTACCACCAGTTTAGGGCGGGCAACATCATTACCTGACGCAGGTTGGGCTGCCGCTTTTTTTTGTGCCGATACAGAACCGGTTACAGCCGCCGCGCAGAATAACAAGAAGAGAAATTTATATTTCATTACTATTTGCTTAGTTAACAACTGCAAATATGAAAAACCGAATGTAAACTCAATATGATTTATGAGAATGTTACAAACCCCACCTAAATCCTCCCTTCGAGGAGGATTTAGGTGGGGTAAAAAAGCCCCCGCAGAGTTGATCTACGGGGCCTGAATTTCTAAATCATGGAGTATTATTTTACGCCTCTGAACAAGCGGCTCCAGCGTATTTTGCTGAAGAATGATTCGTTGCTGTCCCAGCTCATCCAAACGAACAGGGCCTTACCCACTATATGATCCTCAGGCACAAAACCCCAGTAGCGTGAGTCGGCCGAGTCGTGGCGGTTGTCGCCCATCATCCAGTAGTAATTCATTTTAAAGGTATAGCTATCGGTTTTTTTACCATTGATGGTGATCTCGTTACTGCTTACCTGCACCTGGTTGCCCTCGTAAACGCGTATTACGCGCTCGTAAATCGGGATGTTCAGGCTGTCCAGCTTAACCGTCCATCCTTTTTTAGGGATGATGATGGGGCCGTAATTGTCTACATTCCATTTATACCGCTTATCATGCGGATACATGGCTAATTCTTCAAAAGGGTACTCAAAATCACGCGGCGCTATGTTAGGTGTTACCGCTTTTATACCGGGATAAGTGCGTAATTTTTTGGCGGCGTCTGCCGTCATGGTTAACTGCCCGTTACCGTTATAGTCTGATACATGTAACTCCTTATAAACATCCGGATTATACTCGCCGCCACTGGTGGTACTAACGTTATAGTCGGTTTGCCCTTCGGGAGGGTTAGGCGCCATTTTGCCATTTACATAAACTTGCGCGTTAAGTATGGCCAATGTATCACCAGGCTCACCCTGGCAGCGTTTTATATAATTTTCGCGCTTGTCAACCGGCCGGTAATAAGGCGAATCGGCCTCCATCGGATAATTGAACACCACAACATCGCCGCGCTTAACTTCCTGAAACCCGGGCAGGCGGTAGTAAGGCAATTTTATACCATCCCAGTAAGCTTTAGTACCTAAAATTGGCATGGTATGATGTGCAAACGGGAATGATACCGGCGTAATAGGCATACGCGCGCCATAATTTACCTTGCTCACAAATAAAAAGTCGCCCACCAGTAACGACCGCTCCATTGACGGGGTTGGTATGGTGTACGCCTCAATAAAAAAAGTACGGATCAGGGTGGCAGCAATTACCGCAAATAATATGGCATCGACCCACTCGCGGGTAGCGCTTTTTTTCTTTTTTGAGTCTTTCTTTCTCCAGAATCTCCAGTTCATTATTAATGATTATAACTGATTAATATCAAAGTTAAACATGTCATGCACGGTGTAAAAACCTTTTTTGTGCTGCAGCCATTCGGCGGCCAATACCGCGCCCAGCGCGAAACCGTTACGGTTGTGCGCTGTGTGCTTAAATTCTATGGTATCCACCTCTGAATCGTAAATTACGGTGTGAGTACCGGGCACGCTATCAATACGGTGCGACTCGATAAGCAATTGCTCAGGTTTAAGCGCCTCATCAGTTTGCTCGGCCGGGTCCTCAGATATCAATATATTGGCCCACTCCTTTTTGCCGTCAACGTTATCCAATATCCCCTCGGCAATAGTAATGGCCGTTCCGCTTGGCGAATCAAGTTTCTGCGTATGGTGTATTTCCTCTACCTGCACATCATAGTACGGATAATTGTTCATGATTTTGGCCAGCATCTGGTTAACCTTAAAAAATATGTTAACACCAACACTATAATTCGAGGCATACATAACCGCGCCGTTACCTTGCAGACATTTATCCTTTACTTCTGCAATATGATCATACCAGCCAGTTGTGCCTACAATTACCGGTACGCCGGCAGCTACACACGTATCAATATTGCGGAGTACCGATCCGGGGGTGGTAAATTCAATAGCGGCATCTGCCTTTTGCAGGTTTTCAACAGTCAGCTCGTGAAGGTTATCGTGGTCTATTGTTAAAACAATTTCGTGCTTACGGTCGGTAGCAATCCTCTCGATTATCTTACCCATTTTACCGTAGCCTAATAGCGCAATTTTCATTTGTGTATTGGTGATATATTTTGCCGTTAAGTTAGCATTTAAAAGGTAAAGGTAACTTTTACAGCCGGAACAAATGCAGTATTAAAATTACCGGCATACATAGGCTGCCCTATTAAACCCGGGCGCACTTTAAACGACAGGTTATCATCCATACTATAGGAGTGTATGAATTTGGCATCAATATAAGCATCTATCATTTGTATACCCCAGCCGCCCAGCATACCTAATATGGCCAGGTCGCGGTTACGGCGATAACTGTTTACAGCGTTCTCAATAAATGTGTCAGACGCGGTACTGTAAGCTTGATACTCGGTATAGTACTTATCACCGGGTGCGGGTTGCTCGCCTCGGCGTCGGTACTGCGCTATGGTTAAAAACTGACTGTAATAGTTTTGATTGAATATAATGGCAGAGCCAATAAGCCCTAAACCGCCGTAAACAATGGGCACTTTCCACCATTTGCGGTTATATATTTGCCCCCAGCCGGGTATGATAAGCGAGCGAATAACAGCCTTGTGCGGGCTGTGCGTAGTATCGGGCCTGTTTTTAACATTATCCCTAACCGCGGCGGGTTTCGCCGCCGGACGAACTGGTTCCTTTTTCACTTTGACGGTATCAGCAGGTTTAGCCACGCCGGCTGTGTCAGGATTTTGCGCCTGTACCGTTGTGGTAAGGCCGGCAAGCAGGAAAAGGATAAACAGCACTTTATACATTATCAGTCAAATCTATAAATAGTGCGGCATTATCTAAAAATAAATTGTAACCGCCGCTTACTATCAACCTAAAAAATAAGTAATTATTGCAGCAGTTGTTAAAAGGCAGCGGTAAATTTCAAAGAGGGGATGAACTGCGCACTTATTCTTGATGCATACATTGATTGAGTTATCAGTGATGGACGGACGTCAAAAGATAAATTATCGTCTATACTGTAAGAATGAATGAATTTGGCGTCGATATATGCATCAATCATTTGTATACCCCAACCGCCCAGCATACCTAATATGGCTAAATCGCGGTTACGGCGATAACCGTTAAGGGCGTTTTCCACATAAGTATCGCTTGCTGATCTATCTTTAAGTGCCTTATATTCCTTATAATATTTATCTTCTGGCGACGGTTGTTCTCCACTACGGCGGTACCTGGCTATAGTGAGAAACTGATTATAATACCTTTGATTAAATATGATAGCGGAGCCGATAAGACCCAAACCGCCATACACTACAGGCATTTTCCACCATTTATGGTTATATAACTGACCCCAGCCCGGTATCACCAATGAATGTGTAACCGCCTTGCGCGGACTGTGCAATGTATCCGGAATGCTGTGTACAGTAATGCCGCGGGTAACCGCCCTGAGGTTTGTTGATACGGGTGTTTGCTGGGCTTCAGCCGACGATAACACACCGGCCAGCAGAATAGTGAAAACGATTGTTTTATACATTATGGTTCAGATTGAAATTATAGCTGATGGACTGCTACATATTTCGATAAGAACAAAAAAAACAACGATTTATTGCGATATATTAATCTTTACAAAGCCCATTGCTTAGATCACCACATACGAAAAAGGCTGATTTCACAATCAGCCTTTTTATCTATTAATTTTTTTACTGTAATATCCTTATTGCTTTACCAATCCAGCATTTCAAGTATGCGGTTCAGATCGTCTTCGGACAGGAAAGGTATTTCGATACTGCCCTTGCCCTGCGTATTCATTTTAAGTTTAACACGGGTACTGAATTTCGAGGCCAGTTCGTCCTGTATCTTCTGCACCTGGAAGCTCAATGGCTCCGGTTGCTTGCCTTCTTTTTTAACAGTATTGCGCTGCGCCTCACGCACCATTTCCTCGGTTTTTCGTACCGATAAATCATGGCTGATGATCTGCTGGTGAAAATACAGCTGTTTTACCGGGTCGTTTACACTGATAAGTGCCTTGGCATGCCCCATGGTAATATCGCCATCACGTAATGATACCTGAATGGCTGGCGGTAGCTTAAGCAACCGCAGGTAATTAGTAACGGTAGAGCGGTTTTTGCTTACGCGATCTCCAAGTTCTTCCTGCTTTAGATCCAGCTCGTCAAGCATCCGTTGAAAACTCAAGGCCACTTCTATGGCGTTCAGGTTTTCGCGCTGAATGTTCTCGATGAGCGCCATCTCCAGCATCTGCTGGTCGTTAGCGGTACGCACATAAGCGGGGATGCTAACCAAACCGGCCATTTTTGATGCACGCAAACGGCGTTCACCCGAAATGAGCTGGTAATGGTTGTGCCCTGCCTGGCGCACGGTAATAGGCTGAATTAGCCCTTGCAGTTTAATCGAGTCCGACAGTTCGGCCAAAGCCTCGCTATCAAATTCGGTACGCGGCTGATAGGGGTTAACCTCTATCTGGTCAATCTTTATTTCGTTAACAGATCCTAATCCGCCCGCCTCTGATGGCTGCGTGGTACGGGTGTTATTATTATTTTTGTTCGGAAGTACATCAACAGAGTCGTTCAGCAGCGCACTTAATCCTTTGCCCAGGGCCTTTCTTTTTTCTGCACTCATGTATTATATCGTCTCCGTTGTTTCCTGAAGTTTGCTTTTTACCAGGCCGTTTTTCTTTACAATCTCGCGGGCCAGGTTAAGGTAGTTAATGGCACCCTTGCAATTGGCATCGTGCATAATTACCGATACGCCAAAGCTCGGCGCCTCGCTCAAACGGGTGTTGCGCTGAATAATAGTATCAAAAACCATATCCTCAAAGTGGGTACGCACCTCTTCAACCACCTGGTTTGACAGGCGCAGCCTTACATCATACATGGTAAGCAAAATACCTTCTATCTCTAAAGTAGTATTCAGACGCGATTGCACAATCTTAATTGTATTCAGCAATTTACCCAAACCTTCCAAAGCGAAATACTCGCACTGTACCGGTACAATTACCGAGTCGGCAGCGGTTAAGGCGTTGATGGTGATGAGGCCTAATGACGGTGAGCAGTCGATGATGATAAAGTCATACTCGTCGCGCACGCTGTCAAGCACCTGCTTCATTTTATACTCGCGGCCGGTCAGGTTGATCATTTCAATTTCGGCGCCTACCAGGTCAATATGCGCCGGTAACAGATCAAGATTCGGCGTATCCGTTTTCTGGATCGCTTCATGCGGGTCTATCTGATTAATGATACACTCGTATATACTGGCTTTTATGTTTCGCGGGTCAAAGCCAATGCCCGATGTAGAATTGGCCTGCGGGTCGGCATCAACCAGAAGGGTTTTATATTCAAGTACAGCTAAACTCGCGGCCAAGTTTATGGATGAGGTGGTTTTACCCACGCCACCCTTTTGGTTGGCCAAAGCTATTATTTTACTCATGCTTTATTTTTCCTTTACAATCAAGACTTATAATAACGAAGAATAGCTACATAAATTCTACCTTCGTAAACGGTTTTTTACCGGATGCTAAGATAAGTAATAAAAACTATCAGAAATCCACAGTAAATGCCAACTTACAAACAATATTTAACATATTGATGCCAAAAACGCGCTGATTTAAGCACAAAACCATCAGTTATTTAAGGCATCATTAACACAGCATCAGTATACCGTGATCACCATTATATCATCAACAAACCGCGAGGGTAGCGCCACTTTAAAACTGGCTGAATATTACAAAAAACGCCTTACTGAAAAAGGCCAACAGGCGCAGGTTTTTTCGCTGGAAGCGCTGCCGCCAACCCTGATCGCTACCGATTTGTATGGTAAGCGCAGCGAGGCGTTTAAACCTATCCAGGAGTTAGTAACCGCAACTCAAAAATTCATCTTCATCATCCCCGAATATAATGGCAGTTTTCCGGGTATATTAAAGGTATTTATTGATGCCTGCGCCTGGCCCGATAGCTTTTATGAGAAGAAAGCCGCGCTGGTTGGCGTATCATCGGGCAAGTATGGCAACATTCGCGGGGTTGATCATTTTACCGGCGTTTGCAACTATATGCACCTGCACGTTATGCCGTTAAAATTGCACATACCGTTAATAAGTAAAGAATTTGATACCGAAGGCAACCTGTTTAATGCTGATACGATAAAGTATACCGAAGAGCAATTGGACAAGTTTATTAAGTACTGATACGGATTTATAAACCTGAGTTTGGTTGATAGCAAAGCGAAGGGCCGGATAGTATTCCGGCCCTTCGCTTTTTATGCTTTGATATTTATCGTAATCTATCGGCTGAGCGTACCAGCTTTTCATCACGCCGGATAGCGCGCGCGGCCAGTATCACCAGTATGATCGCTATCGAACTTAAGAACATACCGATGCCCATGTTAGCGAATTCCACCTGTAAACCGCCGGGCACTACGCCTTTTACGGTTTGCGCCATCCAGAAGCTGTAACCTATTATAACCAGTATGGCGCTGTAACATAAGGCTATTTGCTGCTTACGCTTTTTATAAAAAAAGATGATTAGCGTGGGTAAAAGCGCTACCGGTGCTGCCAGGATCTTTATCCCGATAAAGTTGATAAAAAAGCGCTGTCCGTCTGCCAGGCTCTGGTATACGCCCTGTATGCTGATGTTGGATATGGTGCCGTTAACGTTTACGTTATTCACCAACGGAAAAAGGTATAAGCCGAGTAGTACCAGTGTGGCTAAAAAAAGATAAATGGTTTGTATGCGTTGTATCATGCTGGGTAAAAATGAACCGGTTATGTTTAACCTACGCAGCAAAGATAAAATTGTTTAATTATAGCCTGAGTTTTATTTGTAAACAAGAGTTTACTTCGTACAGATCAATATCCGCATAAACAATTATTACCTTTGCCGGCGTGACTACCCAACGTTATTTTATTGAACTGGCTTATGATGGCACCCGTTACCATGGCTGGCAGGTACAGCCTAACGCGGTAACCGTGCAGGAGCTTTTAAATAAGGCGCTTACCACCGTACTGCGCCAGCCAATTGAGGCTACCGGATGCGGCCGTACAGACACGGGTGTGCACGCCACAGAGTTTTTTGCGCATTTTACCCCCCAACTCCCTGAAGGGGGAGTATCAACCGCTCCCCCTTCAGGGAGTTGGGGGGCTCGCATCAACGCCATCCTGCCGAGCGACATCGCCATAAAGAACATTATACCGGTGCATAACGATGCGCATGCGAGGTTTGATGCTACGCTGCGCTCTTATCAATATCATATTCATTTTAAAAAAGATCCGTTTAAGCACAGTTACTCCTGGTTGATAAAGGACAGGCCGGAAATCGCGCTGATGAACGAAGCCGCCGCCATTATAATGGAGTATACGGATTTTAGCTGTTTCAGTAAATCAAATACCCAGGTAAAAACCAATAATTGTAAAATAAGCCGCGCGGAATGGTTGGAAACAAACGACGGCATTGTATTCCATATTTCGGCAGACCGCTTTTTGCGCAACATGGTGCGGGCTATTGTGGGCACGCTGATGCAGGTTGGCCGCAAAGCAATTAAGCCGGAAGATGTACGCGCCATAATTGAAAGTAAAAACCGCAGCGAAGCCGGAACATCTGTACCTGCATGTGGTTTGTATTTAACCGAAGTGAAGTATCCGTTTTTGCCCCTAACCCCTGAAGGGAAACCAATTGAACCACCAAATGAAATTGTTTAAGATATTCAAATCATCAAAAGCCACTCCTACAGGGGACGGGGGGAGCGTTACCGGAAAAGCGCTTGATTGGAAATTGCTGGGCAGGGTAATGACGTACGTTAAACCGTACCGGCTTACGTTTGTAATTTCAATAATACTTACCATTTTTTTGGCGGCGATAGCGCTGGTTCAGCCTATCCTGATCGAGAAAACGCTGGACAACCACATCATCACCGGCGATTATAACGGGCTGGTTTTTATGGTTGGCCTCATGCTGGCGCAATTGCTGGTGCAAACAGTAGCACAATATTATCAAACTTATTTAACCAACGCTTTGGGGCAGTCGGTTATACGCGATCTGCGTATTGATGTATTCAACCATATTACCACCCTGCGTTTAAAATATTTTGACCGTACGCCTATCGGTATGCTCATTACCCGTACTGTATCTGACCTGGAAACCATCGCCGACATTTTCGCGGAGGGATTGATCTCCATCATGGGCGATATGCTGCTGCTGTTCGCCATTATCGGCTACATGCTATGGCAGGATTGGAAACTGGCTTTAATAACCCTGCTGCCGATGCCTCTGCTACTGTTTGCAACGTCTATTTTTCAGGCGGCAATCAAATCGGCTTTCCAGGAAGTACGTACACAGGTAGCACAATTGAATACTTTTTTACAGGAACATATATCCGGCATTAGTATTATACAGTATTTCGCTCGTGAGGAGCAGGAGTTTCGCAAGTTTAATGAGGTTAACGAGAAACACCGCGATGCGCATATCCGCAGTAACTGGTCGTATTCCATCTTCTTCCCGGTTATCGAGATTTTGTTTGCCGTATGCATTGGCCTGCTGGTTTGGTACGGTTGTAAACGCATATTGACTGATGAGCAGATCAACTCCATTTCGGCATCCAAACAAGGTATAACCACCGGTACTATTGTGGCTTTTATCACGCTGTTAAACTTACTCTTCAGGCCGATAAGGCAGCTGGCCGATAAGTTTAACACCCTGCAAATGGGTATGGTTGGAGCCGACCGTATTTTCAAGGTGCTGGATACTGACGAAGTAGCCGAAAATATAGGCTCGCTAAAGCCAGCCGTGTTAAAGGGCGATATCCGTTTTGATAAGGTTTGGTTTGCGTATAACGACGAGAACTGGGTGCTGAAAGATATCAGCTTCCATGTTAAACCCGGGGAAACGCTGGCATTGGTAGGCGCCACCGGCGCGGGTAAATCATCAACCATAAACATACTTAACCGCTTTTATGAAATAGGCAAGGGCGAGGTAACCATCGACGGGCAAAACCTGAAAGATTATGAAGTAAACTACCTGCGCTCACGTATTGCTACCGTAATTCAGGATGTGTTTTTATTTAGCGATACAATTGCCAACAACATCAGCCTAAACAACCCCAACATCAGCCGGGAGCAAGTGATTGCCGCCGCGAAGGACGTTGGCGCGCATGAATTTATTGAGCGCTTGCCGGGCGGGTATGACTACAACGTACAGGAACGTGGCGCTACTTTATCAGCCGGGCAGGCGCAACTTATCTCATTCATCCGTGCGATGGTGTATGATCCGGCTATACTGGTGTTGGACGAGGCCACCTCGTCTGTAGATACTGAAACTGAGCATCTGATACAAAATGCCATACAGAAACTGATGCTGGGCCGCACCGCCATCGTTATCGCGCACCGTTTATCAACCATACAAAATGCCGATAACATCATCGTGCTCGATCATGGCGAAATAAAAGAAATGGGTACCCACCAGCAGCTATTGCGTATTGAGAACGGTTATTACCGCAAACTATACGATCTGCAAATTAATTCCACAGGCATCAGCCGAGGTATTGTATAGTGCGGATTAGTCCGGCTGTACCTGGCCTTTATCCATACCTTCTTCAGCAGGCGGATTTTTAATAGGATCAACCGGCTGCTCTTCTTTCTCGTGTTGCTTGGCAATATTCTCCTGTTGAGGCTGATCGCCTTTATATACTTTGTCTTCCTTCTTTTTCACGGCTTCGCCACCGTTATCGCCCGGCCTGTCGGTAGGCGTGTCTGATGGTGAAGGTTTCTGATGGTCGTTTGCTGGCTTTGTCATGCATTATAAACAGGCATTATTAATTAATTGTTTATGCCGGGCAGGCAATTAACCATAGCGGCACAGCGTTAATTTTTGTTAAACGCAGCCGGTTATAGCGTAATAGCTTATTTAATAACATATAAACTTTTACCTTTATAGCGGGTTTGTTAATTTCGCCAGTGTGGTATCGCAATATTGTGATGCTGCCTATGTAAAAACATCTCAAATCTATTAGTGATAAATGGAAGAATTTGAAGCAAGCGCATCGGCACAAAAAACCAAATCGATATATATATCAACTGTATTTGGTTTAGCCATGGTATTATTAATGGTTGGTTTGCTGGGATTGATCCTGGTACACGCCAACAACCTTTCGCGCTATGTGAAGGAGAATATCGTACTCAATATATTTGTTGACGAGTCGGCCCATGAGCCAGATGTGCTTGAGCTGCAAAAACAACTGGAAAGCAACGTAATGGTTAAACAAACCCAGTACGTAACCAAAGAGCTTGCCGCCATGCACCTGAAAAAAGACCTGGGCGAGGATTTTGTAAAGTTTTTAGGCTACAACCCCCTTTCGGGCTCGCTGGATGTTTATTTAAAGGCCGACTATGCCAACAATGCCAGCATCGAAAAGTTCAAGGCAAGCCTGCTTAAAAACCCGTTGGTTAAGGAGGTAAAGTATCAGCAATCACTGGTTGATGATATGAATAATAACATCACCTCAATCAGCTTGGTTATACTGGCATTCGCTGCCATATTTGTGGTAGTATCAGTCGCTTTGATCAACAATACCATCAGGCTGGCCATCTATTCACAAAGGTTCCTGATAAAATCAATGCAGTTGGTGGGCGCTACCAAAACATTTATACGCAAGCCGTTCATCATCTACGGCATCTGGCATGGCTTGTTAGGTGGTTTAATCGCCATCATTATTTTAATGGGCACGCTATACTTTGCGCAGGTACAGATACCCGACCTGGTAGTTTTACAAAATTATACCGAGTTCGGCCTGATATTTTTAGGGGTGATAGGTCTGGGCGTATTTATATCGGGCTTTAGCACCTACCTGGCCGTTAACCGCTTTTTAAGGTTAAAAATTTATCAGCTGTACCGTTAATCCAACAATTACAATCACCAAAACGATAATAAAAAAAAAGCATGGCACAACAACCAGCAAAACCGGTAACCACTTTCAGAGCTACTGCAAAAACAGTTCAGCCTGAAACACCCGTGAACTTCATCTTCAATAAGGATAACTATAAGCTGTTCATCATCGCGATAGCTATTGTAGCTTTAGGTTTTGTGCTGATGGCGGGAACGACAGATATTTACAACACCACCAAAACTGTAGTGGCGCCAATAGTAGTACTGGCCGGCTTTGGCGTAGGGTTTTACGCTATTCTACGTAAACCGGCAAGCAAGGCATGAGTATAATACAGGCCATTATTTTGGCAATTGTTGAAGGCCTTACCGAATTTTTGCCAATATCATCAACCGGCCACATGGTACTAACCAGTGCAGCAATGGGCATTGGTAACGATGATTTTGTAAAGCTATATGAAGTTGCCATACAACTGGGCGCAATATTAGCCGTGGTTGTGTTGTTCTGGAAAAAATTCTTCAAGTTTTTTGAATGGAGCTTTTATATAAAGCTCGCAATTGCGGTTATTCCGGCACTGGTATTTGGAAAGCTGTTAAACGATTTTATTGATGAAAATTTAGGCAATCCTATCTTTATCGCTATCGTGATGTTCTTTGGTGGTATTGTTCTGTTGTTTGTTGACAAATGGTTTAAGAACCCCGAAATATTCGATGAAAAGGAAGTGAACATCCGTAAAGGATTTTTTATAGGATGTTACCAGGTGCTCGCTATCGTATTCCCGGGTTTAAGCAGGAGTGCGGCTACTATTATTGGCGGTATGCAACAAAAGCTTTCGCGCAAGGCAGCTGCTGAATTTTCCTTTTTTCTTGCCGTACCCACTATGATTGCTGCTACCGGATATAAATTATTATCAGGCTATCAGTTAATAAATGCATCCACAATTAAATTATTACTGATAGGGAATATAGTGGCCTTTATTGTGGCCATAATCGCTATAAAAACATTCATTACTTTTTTAGAGAAACGGGGCTTTCGCTTGTTTGGCTGGTACCGCATTGTATTAGGGGCGCTAATTATAACCTTGTACTTAGCTAAAGTACCGTTGAGTTTTAATTGATTTAAATTACCGATATTTGTATGAATAGCGATGGATGTTTTGTCTATCGCTATTTTTGTTAGATAGTATTACGTGAAAGAGAACTACAATCATATAAGTGAATTTGCCGAAGGCGAGCTGTTGCTCATCAACAAACCCTATAAATGGACGAGTTTTGACGTGGTGGGCAAACTGCGCAATGCCTTTAAACCCCTAAAACTTAAAGTGGGCCATGCCGGCACGCTCGATCCGCTGGCCACGGGGCTGCTTATCATCTGCACCGGTAAAATGACCAAGCAGATCGACACCTTTCAGGCCGAGGAAAAGGAATATACCGGTACCATGATACTGGGTGCTACCACCCCATCATACGATATGGAGACCGAAATTGACCAGACTTTCAACATCAGCGATATCTCCGCTAAAGATATGCAGGCCGCTTTAGGGCAATTTATCGGCACCATACAGCAATATCCGCCCGCGCACTCGGCCATTAAAATTGACGGGGAACGCCTGTACGAAAAGGCGCGCCGAGGCGAGGAGGTTGAACGCCGCGCCCGTGAGATAACTATTGCCGAATTTGAGCTTACCCGCATAGAGCTGCCCGAAGTTGATTTCAGGGTAGTATGCAGCAAGGGTACCTACATCCGCTCGCTGGTGCACGATTTTGGCGCCGCCCTGGGCAATGGCGCCTACCTGTCGCGCCTGCGCCGTACCCGCAGCGGTAATTTTAAAATAGAGGATGCCCGTGAGGTGATGAAAATGGTGAATATTATCAGGGATTTGAAAGTTGTAAATGAAACTGAATGATTTAGCATTCAGCAACTGGAATGCAATTAAGAAAGCGTTGTATTTTGAAGATGGCTCGTTAAGGGATATCTATGTTTTAGATACCACTCTTAATGATTGGATGATGTGGGCTGAATACGTCAACAAGAATTATATTGTAGAATTTTTTGATCATAACACCAACTTATCTGCAGCTCAACTAAATATGGAAAGGGTTAACATGTATTGGGATGGTAAACTGGAATGTGTTTTCTCGGCATCTGTAATAATTGAAAATGCTATTCTAAAAACATATTTCTTTTCTCCTGATGAAATAGAGGTAGACATAAGCCCTAATGAGATTATTAACCCTGAATTTCATAATGCTTTATTGATCTACATGAAAGACGTTTCTGTTCTTCTTGGTAAATCTGTTCTTTTGTGTGAAGAAAATTCAAAGGGTAACGTGCTTTTACGCGTCGACCCCGTTAACATTCAACAATAGATATTGAAATGAAGATCTATCATCATATAGATGAATTTACCGCCATTAAAAACGCCGTGGTTACCATTGGCACCTTTGATGGTGTACATATAGGCCATCGTAAAATAATAGCCGGGATAAAAGAACTGGCTGCCGCATCGGGTGGCGAAACAGTGATACTGACTTTCTTCCCGCATCCACGGATGATATTGCACCCGGAAGACGAAGCACTAAAGCTGATTAATACCATTCAGGAAAAAGCTGAACTGCTGGAGCAATTGGGAATCGACCACCTGATCATCACCCCGTTCTCGCGCGATTTCTCTAATCAATCTGCCGAGGAATACATACGGGATATACTGGTGGATAAAATAGGCACGCGCAAGATTGTGATCGGCTATGACCACCGTTTTGGCAAGGACCGCCAGGGTAGTTTGGCTGATCTGCTGCGTTTAGGCCCGCTGTATGGTTTTGATGTGGAAGAAATACCGGAGCAGGATATTGATGATATTGCCGTAAGCTCAACCCGCATACGCAATGCGCTGTTGAATAATGATATTGAACATGCCAATTCATTTTTAGGCTATCCGTTTTTTATAACCGGCAAGGTAATGCGCGGTGACCAGATAGGGCGCAAGATAGGCTATCCAACGGCAAATATCCTGATAGAAGAACACTATAAACTGATACCGGCCGATGGTATTTTCGCTGTTAAGGTAAAACTGAAAGATCAGGAATACAAAGGCATGGCTTATATAGGCCAGCGCCCAACCATTAATGGTATCACCCGTAATATTGAAGTTAATATATTTGATTTTAATACCGAGATATACGGCGAGCAGCTACGAATGGACTTTTACCATTACGTACGGGGCGATGTTAAATTCGCTTCGCTTGATGAACTGACAGCGCAGTTGGCTAAAGATCGGGAAGCGGTGTTAAAACTGCTTGCTTAATACGGCGCGTTTGTATTTATAATTAATATATTTACATTTAGCCGCCTTGATATTTATTTGAAATACCATGGCTATTGAATTGATAACCAATGCCCAAATTAAACCTTGATAAACAGGAAAGTGAGTTCTTAAACAGCACCATCGCCCATTGGGAAAAGGAAGGACTGCTGGATAATACCCACGCCCAAAAACTCCGTTCATCATACGAGGTTAAGGGATTTGACTGGATGCGCCTGGCCAAATATTCCTTCTGGATAGCGTTGGCCTGTGGTGTTATCGCCATTGGGTCGCTTATAATAAATGATGCGGTAATTGAATGGCTGCAGCAACTCTATTACACCCCGGATATTGTTATCAGCATAATTGCCGGCATTGCCGCTGCCTTGTTTTATTACCATGGCCGCAGGCGCGAGCGTTTATTTCCCGAACAGGTTTTTAGTAACGAAGCGCTGATATTTACCGGCGTACTTTTTACGGCATGCTGCATAGCCTACCTGGGCAAAACATTTGATAATGGTTCGGGGCATTATTCGCTGCTCTTCCTGCTATCCGTATTTATCTACGGCTTTTTAGCCTGGCGAATGGATTCCAGCCTGATATGGCTGTTCGCGCTCATATCGCTGGGTAGCTGGTTTGGCACCGAAACGGGTTATCAAACCCGCTGGGCCAATTACTTTTTGGGGATGAATTACCCGCTACGCTTTGTAGCATTTGGTACAGTACTGGTAACGGTTGTTTACCTGCTCCGTTCAAAAAAATGGTTCGAAAGGTTTTGGGAACTTACTTACATAGTCGGCCTGCTTTACCTGTTTCTTTCCCTGTGGATGCTGAGCATATTCGGCAACTATGGCAGTATGGATGCCTGGTACCAAATCAAACAGATCAGTCTTTATTATTGGGGTATTATTTCGGCTGTTATCGCAGGTGGCTTTTTATGGTTGGGCCTTAAAACCAAGGATGCCATTGCCCGAGAGTTCGGCATCACTTTTTTACTAATATTCATTTACACCAAATATGTGGAGTACCTGTGGGATCATATCGATCACACCATATTCTTTGCCATACTCGGGCTTTCTTTCTGGCTCATTGGCCGTAAAGCCGAGCGTATCTGGAACATCCGCAGCGCCGACGATAAAAAGCATGATGGCGTAATAAACGCATAAAAAAAGAGGTGCTAAGCACCTCTTTTTTTATGAACGAACTGTTACCAATTAGCTCTGCACCGCATCCTCATGTATGCCTTCTGCTATTTCTTCAATCGTTTTGCGATTAAAGGCTTCCAAGTCATCAGGTGTACGGCTGGTAACCAAACCTTTGTCGGTCACTACTTCCTGATCTACCCACTCTGCACCGGCGTTCTTCAAATCAGTTTCCAACGATGGGTATGACGTTAGCGTACGGCCCTTGATCATGCCCGTCTCAATCAGTAGTTGCGGGCCATGGCAGATAGCCGCTACCGGCTTGCCTTCATCCAGAAAAGCCGATGCAAACGCCACCGCTTCCTTGTTCAGGCGCAACTTATCCGGGTTCAAAACACCGCCCGGCAGTACTAACGCGTCGTAGTCATCCGGACTGGCATTGCTCAGTTCCACATCAACGTTTACTTCAACACCCCAATCGGTGTGGTTCCATGCTTTAATCTTGCCGCTTTTTGGTGATATAATGTGCACTACGGCGCCCGCTGCCTCCAACGCTTCTTTAGGGCTGGTTAACTCCACCTGCTCAAAACCTTCTTCAGTAAGGATAGCCACCTTACGATTGCTTAACTTTGCCATAACAGCTGTATTTTTTAATTTGTAATAAACTTAATTAACTATAGTAATTACAGGCGATGGTCGATAATGGTTTTACAGAATTCAAATTGACAACGCCTTTTGTATTGCCAACTCAACCGGCATTGGATTATTGGTACTATAAACCTCAAACCTGCCACGCAACAATAAAGGGGGCTGTGCCATAAATTTTGGAGTGCGCCCGTAATGCACTTGCGCGGCGTGTACCATAAAAGGGTGGCATAAATAAATTGCACCTGCGTTGCCCGTAGCCTTCACTACCGGTAGCATCGGTAAAGTATCCAGCCGGTTGGCTATTTCCATAAAGCTAAGACCTTCATCACCATTAGGTTGCAGCATTCTCGCAACATTAAGGTGCGAGCCCTCGAGTAATAGTGTAGGCGCATCGGTTTCAGCCACGTCAGAGTAAAGCACAAGCATTAGCAACGCCCTACCTTTTGAGTAAATGTTTGATCGCCATTCAAAATAGTTAGCCGGTTCTGCACCCGGAAAGCTAACATCAACATGCATGCCTGTGTCATTCGGCTCTTTGTTTGATGGAAACCGCACTGGAAATGTACCTACGCTACGGCAGGGCAGCCATCTGTCCGGGCCAACCAACTCATCAAATATTTTGTATAGAAGCGGGGTGTTTACTGAGTCGGTAAAAGGTTTTTGGCTATACATGCCGAGCCGGACAACCGGCTCAGTCCAGGTGTTTGGCGAGTTTCTGTCAAACGGAATATCATTCCACAAAATATCAACCGCCGCATCGGCAGTTGTTTTTGAGAAAGCGTCGTCAATACGAATATATCCATGGTTAATAAAATTGTCTGTCTGTTGTTTGCTTAGTACGTTGTTCATTTTAATAATTTGTAAATAACAAGCCCTGATAACAAGGCTGTTACTTAAGTTTTCAAAAAAAATTTACGGGCATTAAAAATATTCCCGCGGCAGAAACCGCGGAACAACCGCACGAGGAAGCGCGGTAAGCTTAAAACAACATTGGAGCCATTCTCATAATACTAAGTTATAAAAACCGTTGTAATTACAAACTTTCTTAATTTGGCGGCTCAATATCACCCTGCCATGACGAAGAGATATATCATCATGTTTATTATCTACACCGCTATAATGGCCGGTGTGTACACCATTATTTTCGACCAGAAATTTTTGATAGCCTTTGTTAAAAGTGTTATAGCCGGCGTAATGTTCGTAGGCATCTATCACTTGCTAACCCGCTGGGCAGCCAAACGCAGAGGCGAGGCATAAAAAAGGGATAACCAACCGGCTATCCCTTTCATGTATTTTCAAGTCTCCCCTTTGGGGAGATTTAGAGGGGTTTTACGCCTCTACAGCGCTTCCAATCAAATTCTTGGCAGCTAAATACTCCGCTATCTGCACGGCATTGGTAGCCGCGCCCTTGCGCAGATTGTCTGATACGATCCAGCAGTTCAAAGTATTGTCCTGCGTTTCGTCACGACGGATGCGGCCTACAAAAACCTCGTCCTTATCATGCGCGTCAAGCGGCATGGGGTATTTCAGGTTGGCGGTATCATCAACCACAACCACACCCGGGGCAGCGGCTAACAGCTCACGTACTTCGGCCAAGTCAAAATCATTCACAAACTCAATGTTTACTGACTCTGAGTGACCGCCCATAACCGGGATGCGTACCGTGGTAGCGGTTACCTTAATGCTGTCATCCCCCATTATCTTTTTAGTTTCGAGGATCATTTTCATCTCCTCTTTGGTATAACCGTTCTCGGTAAATACGTCAATCTGCGGGATCACGTTAAGATCAATAGTATACGGATATGCCATCGGGCCTTCAACGCCATTGCGCTCGTTAAACAACTGGTCAACCGCCTTAACACCGGTACCGGTTACCGATTGGTAGGTTGATACCACTACGCGTTTAATTTTATATTTATCGTGCAGTGGTTTTAAGGCCACTACCATTTGTATGGTTGAGCAATTCGGGTTAGCTATAATTTTATCTTCAGCGGTCAATGTATCGGCATTAACCTCGGGTACAACCAGTTTCTTAGTTGGGTCCATACGCCATGCTGATGAGTTATCAACTACCGTAATACCAGCCTCGGCAAACAAAGGTGCCTGAGCCAATGATGTGCTGCCGCCTGCTGAAAATAAAGCAAGATCCGGCTTCTGTTTAATCGCATCCTCAACAGAAACCACCTTATACTGCTTACCCTTAAAAGTGATTTCTTTACCAACACTTTTTTCTGAAGCTACGGGGATTAATTCTGTTACCGGGAAGTTGCGTTCGTCAAGAACCTGCAACATTTTAGTGCCCACCAAGCCAGTGGCACCTACTACTGCGACTTTCATTGTTTTTTAAAAATTGTTTTTGTGAAGATGGTATGGATGCAACACAACATCTTCTGTTTGTTGAATAAATTAATGTAACTGGGTCAGTTAACAAATTCAAATATCAGCAAAAAAACTCATATACGCTGATTGTTTGGATAATAACATTTGATAATACGTTTTACCAATGTTATCACAATTCTATTTTTTACATTTGCGGCATATTAACACCTAATGACCGAAATGATTTTAGTAATCGGCGCCAACGGGCAAATTGGCACCGAACTGGTAACTACTTTACGTGCAAAATATGGCCATAGCCAGGTTGTAGCGTCTGACCTTCATCCGCCAAAGAATGCCGGCAGCAACGGCCCCTTTGAGCAAGCAAGCGTAACAGATGCCGCTGCCGTGCGTGCTATATTTGAAAAGTACAAACCAACCCAAGTTTATTTGCTGGCTGCCATACTGTCGGCGGCGGGCGAGCAAAAGCCCAAGCTTGCCTGGGATTTGAACATGAATGGTTTGCTGAATGTGCTTGATCTGGCAGTAGAATTTAAGGTAGCCAAAGTTTTTTGGCCAAGCTCTATCGCCGTGTTTGGGCCAAACTCACCAAAGCAAAATACACCGCAATATTGCGTAATGGACCCGAACAGCGTTTATGGTTTCAGCAAGCTGGCCGGCGAGCGCTGGTGCGAGTACTATTTTGAAAAATATGGTTTAGATGTACGCAGCATCCGTTACCCGGGTTTAATAGGCTGGAAAGCCGCACCGGGCGGCGGTACTACTGATTATGCTGTGCATATATTTCATGAGGCACTGGCTAAAGGCGAATATCAAAGCTTCCTTTCGGCAGATACCGAATTACCGATGATGCACATGGACGATGCCATTCGCGCTACCGTCAGCTTGATGGAAGCCCCCGCCAAGAGCCTGACCATTCGCTCTTCATACAACCTCGCCGGTGTAAGCTTTACCCCGGAGCAATTAAATGAGGAAATAAAAAAACATATTCCGGACTTTAAATTATCCTATTCAGATAACGATCCGCGCCAGGCCATTGCCGATAGCTGGCCAAAATCAATTGATGACAGCCAGGCGCAAAAAGACTGGGGCTGGAAAGCTGAGTTTGACCTGCCAAAATTGGTTGAAGATATGTTACTGAATTTGAGGAAAATAAAATAACCGACCAGCGTTTCTAAGCTAAAAAATGTCATTTCAAACTCAATTTAAAATAAGGGTTTGGAATGCCGTTTTTTATGCATACTTTTGCGCCCGATTTGGCAATGTCGCCAAATACGTTATTTAAATTCATGAACCCATTTATTCAACTGGGAATCCGTCATGATATTGTTAATGCCATCACTGAGTTAGGATTTGAAAATCCTACGCCAATCCAGGAACAGTCAATTCCGGTATTGTTAACAGGCAGCAACGATTTTGTCGGATTAGCCCAAACCGGGACCGGTAAAACTGCTGCTTTTGGCTTGCCATTATTAGAGTTACTGGACTTCGACGAAAACTATCCGCAAGCGCTTGTTTTATGCCCAACTCGTGAGCTTTGTTTACAAATTACTAACGACATTAAAAACTACGCAAAAAACGTTAAAAACGTTAATGTGGTAGCGGTTTATGGCGGTGCAAGTATTTCTGACCAGTTACGTCAGATTAAACGCGGTGTGCAGATTGTTGTTGCTACACCTGGCCGTATGCTTGACATTATTAACCGTAAGGCGATTGACTTTTCGCAGGTTAAATATGTAGTGCTGGATGAAGCTGATGAAATGCTCAATATGGGCTTTCAGGAAGACATTGACAGTATATTATCGACCACGCCGGACGATAAAAAAACATGGCTGTTTTCAGCTACCATGCCTTCTGAGGTTAGAAGGATTGCAAAAAAATACATGACCGATCCGTTTGAGCTTACCATGGGTACCAAAAATACCGGTAATGCCAACATCGACCATGAGTACTATGTAGTACGTGCCCGCGACAAATATGCCGCGTTTAAACGTATTGTTGATTTTAACCCGGAGATTTTCGGCATCGTATTTTGCCGTACCAAAATTGAAACGCAGGAAATTGCCGAAGCCCTGATAAAAGACGGTTACAATGCCGACTCTTTACACGGCGATCTTTCGCAACAACAACGTGACAAGGTAATGAAACGCTACCGCGAGCGCAGCCTTCAATTACTGATTGCTACTGACGTTGCCGCACGCGGTATTGATGTTAATGATGTTACACACGTTATTAACTACTCATTACCTGACGAGATTGAGAACTATACTCACCGTAGCGGCCGTACAGCCCGTGCCGGTAAAACAGGCGTGTCTATCGCTATCATCCACGGTAAAGAATTGGGTAAAATACGCCAGATTGAGCGTGTTATCGGTAAAAAGTTTGTAAAAGCTGAAATACCAACCGGTTTTGATGTTTGCGAAAAGCAATTATTTGCCCTGGTGCATAAGGTACATAATGTTGAAGTGAATGAGCAGCAAATTGAGCAGTACATTCCGCGCATTATGGCTGAGTTTGAAGATTTGAGCAAAGAAGAGATCATCAAACGTTTTGCTTCATTGGAGTTTAACCGCTTCCTGGACTACTATAAAAATGCCCCTGACCTGAATGCCGCGTTTGAAGACAGGCCTGCAAGGGATGGTGATAAATTTAGCCGTACCGGTATGCGTTCAGACTTTACCCGTCTGTTCATCAACCTGGGCTCGGTAGATGAGTTTAACCGTGGCGATCTGTTAGGTTATATCTGTAACAATACCAAGATCAGCGGCCGCACCGTAGGTAAAATCGACGTTAAAGGCGTTTACTCATTTTTTGAAGTAGACAACGCCGATGTGGATAAAGTATTCGAAGGCTTTAAAAACGTTGACTTTAATGGCCGCGACGTACGTATTGAATTAGCGGGCGAAAGCAGCGGTAACGATCGCCGTTCAGGCGGTGGCGGTTACAAAAAACGCGAAGGCGGTTTCCGTGAGCGTGGTGGCGAACGCCGTGACGGTGGTTCAAGAAGTGGCGGTGGTTTCCGTGATTTCTCGGGCAAACGCCGCGAAGACCGTACCGAGCGCCGTAAACGCTATTAATAATAAATAAGATAGTTACTGCTCTATCTAAATACTGAGCAGAGTTTTTAGTTGGTTTAGTTTGACAAGCCCTTTCGCTTACCGCGAAGGGGCTTTGTTTTTTAGTTATTAAATTATTGTCAGGATAAATTATATTCTACATTTTCATTTAAATTGCAAAAATATTGATAACCATTATTATACATTTAAAGCCCGCCTTTTTTGCATGAAACGTTTGTTGCAGGCGATAGTTTATTGCTTAATATTTGTTTGCTTTACCGGTGAGGTATTTGCACAACGTAAACTGGTAAATGATGTGCAAAAACGCAATCTGGAAGATTTTTCCAAGCAGTTGTCAGCGAGCTTTACTGCCAGCAAGCAGCGGGCGTTGTCGCTTGCGGCATCAAAAAACTGGATAACCCGCAAAATTACACCCGGCGGGCGGGTAATTGTATTGCAAGGCGTAAACAGCCTGGGATTTCCGCGTTTTTTACGTACCAGCAATACCGAGGCCGCGGCAGCTACACGCACAAACGCGGTACAGCCGGGCGGAGAGCTCGATCTTGACCTATCAGGCTCGGCCAATATACTGGTAGATGAACTTGCCATTTGGGATGGCGGAACGGTATTTCGAGGGCACCAGGAATTCTCAGGCAAGAATATCACCATTGCCGCAAACCAAACCGGCGCTATTGAACATACCACCCACGTTGCCGGAACGCTGGTATCACGCGGCGCAAATCCATTGGCCAAAGGCATGGCCTTCAACGCTACCACGCTGCGATCATTTGATTTTGACAACGATGTATCAGAGATCAGTAATAATGCCGCGGGGTTGCTCATTTCAAACCACTCGTATGGTGATATTGCCGGTTGGGATTTTGATGGCGGCAGGTGGACCTGGTACGGCTTACCGGGCGACAGCGAGGATTACTTATTTGGTTTTTATGACGAACGCGCCCAAGCCTGGGATAAGATAGCTTTTGAGGCGCCATATTATCTGATTGTTGAATCAGCTGGTAATAGCCATGCATATACCGGCCCATCGGTAGGCTCAACCTATTACGGTTACGAGAGCCGCACAGATCAAACCATTGTTGAAAAGGGGCCTCGCCCCGAGGGCATCAGTGATAATGATGGGTATGATGTGGTATCAACCACCGGCAATGCTAAAAACATTTTAACCGTTGGCTCAGTAAACCAGCTGCCAAACGGACCTCAAAGTGCCGCGGGTGTCAGGGTATCGAGTTTTAGCAGTTGGGGCCCTACGGATGACGGGCGCATTAAGCCCGATATTATGGGTATGGGCTCAGGCGTGCTTTCAACATCTGCTAACGGCGCCAATTTATACAGTACTTTATCGGGCACCTCGATGGCATCGCCGAATGTGGCGGGTTCAATTTTGCTATTGCAGGAGTATTACGCCCGTTTACACAGCGACAGCGTAATGCGCTCGGCAACGTTAAAAGGGCTGGTTTGCCACACTGCTTTTGACGCCGGCAACGCTGGGCCGGATTACATATACGGATGGGGTGTGCTTGATATGCGCAAAGCCGCGCAAACCATAACCGATAACGGCACCTTAAGCTATATACACGAAGCTACCTTACAGCAGGCACAGGTATCCAATTATCAAATTACAGCCAACAACAATGGCCCACTGTGGGCAACCATCTGCTGGACAGACCAGGAAGGTACCGTAGCAGCCGTTGGCACGTTAAATAACCGCACGCCTAAACTGGTTAATGATCTTGATGTACGCATCAGCAGCAGTACCGGTGTGGTAAACCCCTGGGTGCTCGATCCGGAAAACCCGGCATCCGCGGCTACGCGTAGCGATAACGTGGTTGACAACGTTGAACAAGTTTATATCCCTACGGCGGTTGCCGGTCAAACCTATACGATAACGGTATCAAACAAAGGTATACTGCGCAATGGTAAACAGGATTATTCGATCATCGTGTCGGGCGGGCGCCTCACCGGAACAACGGCCACAAGCCCCGGCGAAGGTTTAACAGTTTTCCCGGTACCGGCCAGTGATTTTGTAACCGCTTTGCTTAACATTAAAGCCGCGGGTACCTTACGCGTGCAATTGATTGATATGAGCGGACGGATAGTATACAATAAAACCCAAAACGTGCAGGAAGGTACCTTTAACACCCAGATAGCCGTAAACAACCTGGCATCGGGTACATACGTACTACGCATGATAGCCGGAAGCCAGGTTGAATCAAAGAAGGTTTTAGTAGTAAGGGCTAATTAAAAGGTGTACTTAACGCCCAGGCCGGGCGCCAGGTCAAAAAACGGGCCTGCAAGCTCTACGCGCGGGTTAAGGTCGAGGCTGAAAGCTATCGGAGAGTTTGGCAATACATATTCTAAACCCAACACGCCATCTGCACCAATCAGTATCTTGCTATCCTCAAAAACTTCGTCGCCGCCAAGTTTTTTATAGCGGCCCGCGCCTATTGAGCCGGCATGCGCACCAAAGCCGTAGTAAAATTTAAGTTTTTGTGTATTAAATGCCGGCTGGTGAATTTCATACAAACCGGTTATAACCAAGCCACCTCTTCTAAAACCTAATACACCCTCAAGCGCGGTGCTCTCATTGGTAAAATGCTTAACGGATATACCGTTTTCATACCCGCCGAATTTTAAACCGACAGCGGTATTGTAATCCTGCGCCTTTGCGCTATCTGCAACAAATAATAGTGTAAATGCCGAAACTAAGAGTAATAATGTTTTCTTCATCGAAAGTTGTTGAATTGTTTTGCAAATAAACGGCTTATTAAATGTTTTATGTTGCAGCTTAATAAAAAACAGGCGTTTCTGTAGTTAAACAGGTAGATAACAGTTTATAATATTTTGGCTTGCATGTAATATCGATCAATAATTTAATAAGTTTCATTATGATGGTTAATATTTGCTCAATAGCAAAACAGATAAATGTACTCAGTATGACTTTTTATATTTGTCTACGAAGATGTACACCATTCAGGACAATTGGATGACAATTTTGAATAACGTCTCCTCCAAACAAAAACAACAAACTAAAATTTCCAAAAAAACCTTTATTGACTACTCGAGCCGACAGGTTGTATTACTAATTTATACAACATTGTATGCTATTGCTGGCACTTTTTAGCTTCAAATGGGGCTTTGAGCAATCTGTATATCCAATCCTATGAAGGATCACAGGGCTACATTTCGGGCAGATTGGCGTTTGGCATTGTATTGGAATAAATTCAATCACAAACGTCAGCATCATGGTTGTCATCGATAAAAAAAACATTACGAACGCTGAAGAGGAGCAAACCTGGGAAAACCCTGTTAATCCTGAAAAACCGGCAGATTCGAGAGATCAGGAGCAACTGGAACGTCAGCTTAAAGAGGCGGAACGCCGCAAAGAAAATTTAAGCGATGAAAGTAAAGACGAACTAACAAAGAACTAATTAACTGACAATAAAAAATATTCAACTATGAAAACCTACAGAAAACCATCAATAAGCAAACTGGTAGCAAAGTTTGATAACGAGTTAAAAGCGCTTTTAATGAGTGATCTGAAAGCAATTAAACAGGCTAAAAACCAGTTTGTAAACACAGTGAATAACAACGGCTTGTCGGCTGCGTAATTAATAAATTTTTCAACCTGTAATCATCTACCTATGAAAAGCATTAACAACAAACCAGCAACAAGCAAATTGGCAGCGAAATTTGACAGCCAGCTACGTGATCTATTAATGCAGGATCTGCAAGCTTTCAGAGCTAAGCATCCTAAACAAAGCAACAACCAGGAAACCGAACAACGCAACTTGTCGGCAGCCTGATCATCATATACATCTACCTATAAATTTTTTCTTACATCACCTATGAAAAACGCAGAGCCTTGCAATTGTTGCAGGGCTCTACTTTTTAGTGGTATATTTAATGATGAGTGCCGCGGTTTTGGCTGATGCACCCGGTGTGCCCATTCTTTCATCAAGTTGATCGTAATGATCCAGCATCTGTTGGCGGTAGGGCTGATCGTTTATCAACCTGTTAAGTTCAGTATATATTTCCTGCGGATTGCATTGCTGCTGTATCAGCTCACGTACCACCTGCTTATCCATGATCAGGTTCACCAGCGATATAAACTTTATTTTGATCACCATACGGCCGATAGCTATGGTTATGGCGTTGCCTTTATAAACCACTACCTGCGGTACATTAAACAGGGCGGTCTCCAGAGTAGCCGTACCCGATGCTACAACGGCCGCCTCAGCGTGTTGCAGCAGATCATAAGTGGCGTTGAAAACTACGGGGATATTATGACCTTTTAAATAAGGTTGATAGTAAGCTTCGTTGAATGATGGCGCGCCGGCAATTACCAACTGATGATCTGGAAAGCGAGCTTGCATGGCTACCATATCGGGCAGTAAATGATTGATCTCCTGTTTACGGCTGCCGGGCAGCAAGGCGATAATAGGTTTGCCCTCCAAATTATTATCCTGCAAAAAAGTAGCCGATGGTTTAAAAGCGGCGGCGGCATCAAGCAGCGGATTGCCTACATAATCAACCTGCATGTCCCAGCTCTTATAAAAATCAACCTCAAAGGGCAGTATGCAAAACATGTGATCCACCACCTTTTTAATATTGAGCACACGCTTTTGGTTCCAGGCCCAAACTTTAGGGGATATGTAATAGCATACCAGTAAACCGTTCTTTTTGGCATACTCGGCTATCTTCATGTTAAAGCCGGGGAAGTCGATCAGTATCAATACATCCGGCTGCCAGGCAACAATATCCTGCTTGCACTGCTTCATGTTTTTGAGGATGGCGCGGAGGTTAAGCGCCACTTCCACAAAACCCATGTAAGCCATATCGGCATAATGCTTTACCAGGGTGCCGCCTTCCGCCTGCATCAGGTCGCCGCCAAAATAGCGGAACTCCGCCTGGGCGTCCTGCTCTTTAAGCGCCTTCATCAGGTTGGCCCCATGCAGATCGCCCGAGGCTTCGCCGGCTACCAGGTAATACTTCATACGGTAAATATCAGCAATTAATCGTTAAACTTCCAGCTGTTTAACACCGGTATGGCGTGGTGGGCGGTCATGTCAAACTGTACCGGTACTACCGATACGTAGCCATTCTCCAAGGCCCAGACGTCGGTATCCTCACCTTGGTCATTTAATTGAAAAACACCGGTCAGCCAATAATAGGGACGTTTGTGCGGGTCCATGCGCTCATCAAACTCCTCGGCCCATTTGGCATTCGCCTGGCGGCAGATCTTTATTCCTTTTAACGGCGTAGCCGGAAAGTTAACGTTTAATAGCGTAGCTGTTGGCAAGCCGTGTTCCAGTACTTGCAAGGCTATCTGTTTTACATATTTAACGCAAGGCTCAAAATCGGCCTGCTGGGTATAATCATCCAACGAAAAACCTATGGATGGGATGCTCTCAATAGCGCCCTCCACCGCGGCCGACATGGTGCCCGAGTATAATACGTTGATAGAGTTGTTCAGTCCGTGATTAATGCCGGATACACACAAGTCAGGCTTTTTGCCTTTAAAAACCAGGTTTACGGCCAGCTTAACGCAATCAACAGGGGTGCCCGAGCATTTGTACATCTCAATGCCTTCGTACAGGTCTTCCTTATCAAAACGCAAGGGCTTGCCTATGGTAATGGCATGGCCCATGCCCGATTGCGGACTATCAGGCGCAACAACCACTACGCGGCCAATATCATTCATGGCGTAAATAAGCGCCTTAATGCCCGGCGCGGTGATTCCATCATCGTTCACTACCAATATGGTCGGCTTATTCTTTTTCATAGCTTGCAAAGCTACTATTTAATACTTTATATAATAATGAGCCTTATTTAGAGTCAGCGCCAACCCATTTTATATCTTTTGAATAAAATTCAATTACATTTTTATCGCCTGAATAAACGTAATTTACTACATGTTTCAAGCACATATTATTTATCCGTGAAACGATATCGTCGCTTACTAAGCCTGATTCTATATGTTTGATAGACATGTTATCGTAGTATTTAAAATCTATGACATCATCTGTTATACATAGGCACATAGATGGAGTTAATGGAAAAACAAAGTGGAATCCATCAAGAAATCTTGTGTTGTAAACAATATTGTCTACACCAATTGAGTAGCCAGGATTATCTGATGTTAAGAATAATCTATCAGATTTAAAAATAACCCACTTATACATTAGTAAGTTCGATATAACAAAGTCATGTGTGCTATTATCATTCTCATATCGCATCATGATAGCAGCAATGTGAGAATGTTTAGCGTAATGAGGATCGGATATTATATCATCTTTCATCATTGATACATGTTTGGTCAATTCATCTTCGGTGATATGAAATTTTTGTAATGCCCATGCTCGCTTTTTCGTGTTCATTAAATATTCGTCGAATAAATCAATTGCTACTTGACGTTTGCTGATTTCTGTTTTGTCTCGGAAGAAACGATTTCTGATTTTAAACTCAAACAAGGCATAAATTAAAATTTGAGCATCCTTAAATGAGAGCCATTTTTGACCTAATTTAAGTTTATTTATTATTGATGGATAAATAGTTTCATAAGAATGAAACTGTTTTTCGATAAAATATGGTTCATACGATTGAAATCGCGGATAAAGCTTTTTGAAATCTTCTGTAATTGTAAAATAATCTTTTTCATAACAACCTTCGGATGGATGCATTTTTTTATACCCCGCTCTTCGTCCGTATTTTATCAAACCACAGTTTATTTTATAGAGAAAATCATCTCCAACTTGACAAAATTCTTTGAGATAGCATTTTGGTAAATAATGTTGGTCCATTCGATTATTGATTTTAATGATATATCAATTTAGCAATTAATCATCACGCAAGCGAATATTGAATGCGTTAATGCCCCTTTATTCGGTTTAAGAGTGAAGTGACTAGCGAAGCTAAGCCGGGGTGAGTCAGTGGATTTTTTTTACCTTTGCCGCATGGCATCCATCAAACCATCAGTACCAAAGGGTACCCGTGATTTTTCTCCGGCCGAAATGGCAAAGCGTAACTTTATTTTTGATACCATTAAGTCGGTCTTCCGTAAATATGGCTATCAGCAGATAGAAACTCCCGCCATGGAGAACCTTAGCACGCTAAACGGTAAGTATGGTGATGAGGGCGATAAGCTGATGTTTAAGATTTTGAACAGCGGAGATTACCTATCGAAAGTAAAACCCGAAAAGTTGACAGCGGCTGATTCAAACGGCTTGGTGGCTTACATCTCCGAAAAAGCCTTGCGCTACGATCTCACCGTTCCTTTCGCGCGATATGTAGTGCAGCATCAAAATGATATTACCTTTCCGTTCAAGCGCTTCCAGGTGCAACCTGTTTGGCGTGCAGACAGGCCGCAGAAAGGTCGTTACCGTGAGTTTTATCAATGTGATGCCGATGTAGTGGGTTCTGATTCGCTGCTTAACGAGGCGGAGTTTGTACAGATATACGATGAAGCTTTAAGCAAGCTCGGACTGAAAGTTTTTACCATCAAGATTAACAATAGAAAAATACTATCAGGCATTGCTGAGGTTATCAATAAAAGCGATAGTATTATTGACCTGACCGTTGCTATTGATAAGCTGGACAAGATCGGCCTGGATGGCGTTACTGCCGAACTGATCACCAAAGGCTTTACCGAAGATGATATTGAAAAGCTGAAACCGGTTATCCTGCTGCAAGGTTCGAATATAGAAAAGCTGGCCAGCCTGCGCGAAGCCTTAGCAACGTCAGCAACCGGACTTAAAGGTTGTGATGAAATTGAAACGGTGTTGAACTTTATTAATGCCGCGCCGTTACAAAAAGCTACGCTGGAATTAGACATAACCCTTGCCCGTGGATTGAACTATTACACCGGGGCCATCTTCGAGGTAAAAACCAACGAGGTGCAAATGGGCAGCATTGGTGGCGGTGGCCGCTATGATGACCTTACCGGCATGTTCGGCTTAAAAAACCTTGCCGGCGCGGGCATCAGTTTTGGTGCCGACAGAATTTATGATGTAATGGAAGAGCTTAACCTGTTCCCTACCGAGGCGGTGCAAAGCACCAAGGCGCTGATCTGTTGTTTTGACAAGGATGCCGAAGCTTATGCGTGGCCGCTATTGCAGCAACTGCGCGCGCAAGATATTAAGGCTGAGCTTTACCCGGCCGGAGCCAAGATCAAAAAGCAAATGGATTATGCCAATAATAAGCAGATAGCTTATACCATATTAATTGGCAGCGAGGAAATTGAAAGCGGGCAGCTTGCCTTTAAAAACATGATCACCGGCGAACAGCAAAAGCTAACCGCCGGTGAAATTATTAAAGCGTTAAAACAGGCCTAAGCCTGCTTTAACTGTTTTTTTACGATTTCTTCTTACCACCTAATAACTCGGCAAGCTTTTCGTCAAGGTCATCACCACGCAGGTTTTTGGCGATGATCTTTCCATCGGGCCCAATTAAAAAGTTTTGTGGGATGGAGCGTACGCCGTAAAGTGCCGCGGCCTCATTGTTCCAGTATTTCAGGTCAGATACCTGCGTCCAAACCAGGCCATCCTGTTTTATAGCAGCCAGCCATGAGTCTTTAGCATTTGGTTTATCAAGCGATACACCAAACACCGTAAAGTTTTTATCCTTATATAAATAATAGGCTCTTACCACGTTCGGGTTTTCTGTACGGCACGGGCCGCACCATGATGCCCAAAAGTCGATCAATACGTATTTTCCTTTGAAAGAGGACAAGCTAACCGGTTTACCATTTACATCGTTTTGCGTAAAGTCGGGCGCTATGGCACCAATGGCCGTACTGCGCAAACTTTCCAACGCGCTTTGAATGGCTTTGCCGCCTGTTGAATTTTTCAACTCATCACTTAACTTGCTGAACAAGGGTTCAATTTCTGATGGCTCCGGCGAGGGTCCACCCATTGAACTTACCGCCAGCAGGCTGATAAAGCTATCAGGATTATCAGTAATAAATTTTTTCATCACCGCTTTCTGCTCGGTTTGCAGCGCTTTGTATTTAGCCTGCATACTGTTTTGAAACGACGCTGAACCTTTTTGCTGAGCGGTAGCGGCGGCGGCTTCCGTATTTATTTTTTTAGCTTTTTCGTTGATCGGTTTTAAGAGATCAATCAGTTTCTTATTATCATCATTAATTTTTGATCCGTTGATGGTAGCCTTACTTACAGAATCGGTTCCGGTAATTGTAAAACTCTCCTTACCGATAAAGAACGGAAGCATTTCGGCTGTTTTTGACGGGCCGCCATCCGGAAAATTCAAATCTATGTAACGGTCAAAACCTATACCCCTGCGGTCAATAAACAAAGTGGCGTTGGTGGGCTCAATAATACGGCCATTAAATTCAAAGGTACCGTTGTTAAACACCGCCGAGTCGGTAACATTGTTATCGCCTACGCGGTATGCCAGGTAAGCTTTGGCGGGTGCGTTTAGTTTGCCCAGTTTTCCGCTTATTTTAAAAGGCGCATCGTTTTGTGCAAAAGCCATTGCCGGTAATAACAAGGCAGCGGCTAACAATTTTTTTTTCATTAACTGATTAACGTGTAAATAACGGCCTAATTGTATCAGGCCAGTTTTTGATAAGTACGCCACCATAGATCGGGCATTTCGCCGGATACGGCGGTTTTGTAATCTTCATACCGGCAGGGCACCAAATGGAACCGTTCGTTCATGGAACCGTGCGTAGGATAGGGCACCTGCATCCACCAACGGTCGGATTTTTTGCTCTTTACAAACACCAGTTCATGGTCGTCATGCTTCAAACTGGTTTTGTAGATCAGGTATTGCGATTTAGGGTTAAGAGGAAAATCGCGCTTACGGTTATAAAAGCCGTCCACAAAACACCATATCATCTGCGCAAGCAGCATGGCGGTTTGGCCGTTGCTGTCGTAAGCGGGATTGTATTCATAAAAGCCTATCGAAGTCAGCTTATCATTAAACCCGGCATACCGGCATAGCTGACAAGCTTCCTCACCATAGAAACCGTTTGGCGACGCGTTGGCATTACCCATAGCCGCCGCCGAACGTATGGCGGAGATATCAAAACTGATCATGTTGGCATTGCGGATGATAGGCTCGGTAACGGCAACCTGTCCGCTCAGCTCACCTAAACGGTGCACATCAAAGTACAACTTCTCCATTACGCGCAGGCTCTCCTGGCTGGTAAAATACGTCTGATATCCCAGGTTACTGAAGTTGAACAGGTAGTTGGGCTCATGCAAAAATATTTTGCTTAGATACGAAGCCGATGTGGTTTCGATACTGCCATGATGCGGATCATCCTCAATATCAAAATGCGAATCGATCACCACCAGGTCAACCTTTTGCTCCAGCTTTTCGTAGCCGAGATACTGGGCATAGGTCAAATCCTGGCTGCCGCCGATAATCAGCGGGAAAATATCCTGCTTAATCAATTCCTCAACCACCGTTTTAAGGGCATAATAGGTGTCGGTTACAGTAGCTCCCTGCCTGATGTTACCCAAGTCGACAATTTTGGTGGTGTAATTTCCCTCGTTCAGGATGTACAATTTCTCCCTAATGTGATCCGGCCCGTGCGCGCAACCATCGTTATTATCAGCGTTACGCCCCTCCTGCACACCAATAATAGCAATGTCGATTTTTTGTTCCAAATCAGGGAAATCAACTGAGTAGAGCTCAATTTTTTGCCCTAACTGACTGGTGTAATAGCCTTTTTTCGGTGTTATACGCTTCAGGTCTATTGGTGAAAAAAAATAGGCTAATGACATATTGTTTATTGGGTATGTAGAGGTGCAAAGGTGCGAAATGTTTTAAACACAATTTGATCGAATATAATAATTAAGCTAAAGCATACCCAACAAAAAGCCCGGGCATAGTTACACGCACGGGCTTTAAAGTTCTATAAATTGATATACTATCGTCGTAACATTAATTCATACGGTAAGGTGCTATTAATTGAAATTCAGGTATGGTAACATCAAATTGCGCATTATCCAATAAACGCAACATATGGTATTCGCCCTTCATACTGCCCATATCCGTTTTAAGGTTACAGCCTGATACATACTCATGCGAGCTGCCCGGCTCAATAACCGGTTGCTGTCCAACTACGCCTTCACCTTCAACTTCGCGTTTTACGCCGTTAGAGTCAAATATCACCCAGTGCCTACTGATCAATTGTACAGCATAGGCCCCCATATTTTCGATGTTAATTTTATAAGCGAACATAAAATGCTCGTTAGCGGGGTTAGAATATTCCGGCTGATAGATAGTCTCGACAGAGACCCTAACGCCGTCAGTTATTGTAGTAACCATGATCAAAGATTCTTGGTGTTAGTCAAATTTAAAAAGTTCAGTCAAAAATCACACCACTTCTGCCGAATATTTTAATTCAACTTCCGAAAGTATGTCCTGAACCTCATCAAGCGTAGCTGCCGTAACTAAACGCATGCGGTATTCCTTAAAATGATTGATGCCCTTAAAATAATTTGAATAGTGCCTGCGCATCTCAAAAATGCCCGTTTTGAGGCCTTTCCACTCAATCGATTTCTCTAAATGGGTACGGCATACCTCAACCCGTTCGGCAACGGTTGGGCCTTCTAAAAATTCGCCGGTCCTAAAAAAATGTTTTACTTCCCTGAAAATCCACGGGTAACCAATTGATGCCCGGCCAATCATCATACCGTCCACTTCATACTCCAAACGCCAGTTGGCAGCCTTTTGCGGCGAATCTATATCTCCATTACCAAATATCGGTATCTGTATACGCGGGTTGCGCTTAATATCGCGTATCAGGCTCCAGTCGGCTACTCCCTTATACATCTGGGCGCGGGTGCGGCCATGTATGGTTAAAGCTTTGATACCTACATCCTGTAAGCGCTCGGCAACCTCGTACACATTTTTAGTATCGTCATTCCAGCCTAAGCGGGTTTTTACGGTAACGGGCAAGTGCGTAGCTTCAACAACGGCTTTGGTCATGGCCACCATCTTATCAATATCCTGGAGTAAACTGGCACCGGCGCCGCGACAGGCCACCTGTTTAACAGGGCAGCCATAGTTTATGTCCATCAGGTCAGGCCCGGCCTGGGTGGCAATCTCGGTAGCCTCGCGCATGTGCTCAATATCACTGCCGAAAATCTGTATGCCTATCGGGCGCTCATACTCAAAAATATCCAGCTTTTTGATGCTTTTAGCGGCATCACGTATCAACCCTTCGGACGAGATGAATTCCGTGTACATCATATCCGCGCCGTTTTGCTTGCACACGTAACGGAAGGGCGGATCGCTCACATCTTCCATTGGTGCCAGCAGCAGCGGGAACTCCCCTAAATCAATATTTCCTATTCGTACAGACATCCCTTATCTTTAAGCCCTGCAAAAATACGATTTTTATAAACATGACGGAAAGCGCTGATTATCATATAAAACCCATAAAGCAATTACTATACTTAATACTGGTGTTTTTTGCTTTTACTTTATTGGCAAATTTAGTTTCGCTGGCTTGGGTCGCTATTTTATACGGAAAAAATATTACTAACCAAATGCAGGTGGTAAGCAAAGGCTCGCCGCAGGAGGTGCTCAATGCACTAAAAATAGTTTTGGCGTTAGGTACAACCATCGGCATGTTTTTAGCACCGGCCTTATACTTTTCTCGCTTTATTGTTTATAATGTTGATGATTATATAAAGCCGACCGTAAAATTCAGCCCCTTATTGTTACCCTTGGTACTGGCTATCATGCTTTTCTCTTTCCCGGTAATGGAAATGCTGATAAACATCAACGCAAAGCTGGCGTTGCCTGAATTTTTAAAAGGCGTTGAGCGGTGGATGCGGCAATCAGAGAATGATACCAACCGCATGATTGAAGCCGTTTTACAAACAGATACTGTTGGCCACTTCATCATATCAATACTTATTGTGGCTATACTGCCCGCTATAGGCGAGGAGTTTATGTTTCGCGGTTGCCTGCAAACCATATTCGGGCAATGGACGGGTAACAAACATGCCGCCATCTGGATAACGGCTTTTATATTTAGCGCCATGCACCTGCAGTTCTTTGGCTTTTTACCAAGGCTGATGCTTGGTGCCTTGTTTGGGTATATGGCCGCCTATAGCGGCAGTATTTGGCCCGGCGTTTTGGCGCATTTTATAAACAATGGCGCGGCAGTAGTAGCTACTTACCTGTATCAAAATAAAAAAACGAATATCGACCCGAACAGCGACCATATTTTTAATTACCCGCTGTATATAATCAGCTTTATAATTATATTATTTTTGTTCTGGATTTTTAAAAATGTTGCATCGGGCAAAAGGAACATCCCCGAGTATTAATGGAAAAGAACTGGGTAAAGATTTATACTTCAACCAACTTTTATCAATCAGAGATTATTAAACAGGTGCTTACCGAGCACCAGATAGATGCGGTATTGCTTAACCGGCAAGACTCATCGCACCGCACCTTTGGCAATATTGAGGTTTATGTACACCATGAGGATTTTAGCCATGCCATCGAAATCATGATCCTCAACCAAATTAATATATGAGATTACGCGCCATTACGGGCTTCTTTTTTGTGATAGTAATGCTGGGCTCTGTTTTGCTTGGCAATGTGGTTTTTACCCTTTTTTATTTAGCGCTGAGCGTTTTTTGCCTGCACGAGTTTAACGGCCTGGTTAAACAAGGCACTGCCGACCCCAACCTATACACGGGTTTACTGAACGGTATATTTGTTTTTTTGGCGTTTGCGGCGCAAAGCTATTTCCCGTCAAAATTTTTGCTGTTTCTGCTGCCGGTACTTTTAGGCTCCATATTTATACAGGAACTTTATAAAAAATCCGAACATCCGTTTAATAACATTGCTTATTGCTTTTTAGGTTTGCTGTTTACCATAACGCCGTTTACATTTTTTCATGGTATGGCGTTCATCAGCGGCAGCTTTAATTTTCATATACCGCTTAGCTTTTTGCTGATGCTTTGGGCTAATGACACCGGTGCTTACGTGGTTGGCAGCCAGTTGGGCCGTGTAAAGCTGTTTCCGCGGCATTCGCCCAAAAAAACCTGGGAAGGTTTTATTGGCGGCATATTGATTACCGCCGGCGTAGCTGTTATCTTAAGCCGTTATTATACTGAATACGATTGGAAACAGTGGGTATCTGTTGGTATACTGATCAGCACATTCGGTACTATGGGCGATCTGATAGAATCCATGTTTAAACGCAGCATCAACGTGAAGGACAGCGGTGGTATACTGCCCGGCCATGGAGGCTTGCTTGATAGATTTGACGGCCTTTTATTGGCCGCGCCAATTGTTTATGCTTACCTCTACTTCATAACAAATGCGTAGCTTTGCGCCATTAATCAACTTATAAAAAAGCGCCATGACCATTCATAAAGAAGGTTACACCTCCATCGCCCTTTGCATACTGTTTATATTTGTACTTAACGCTGGGATACAATTTTATTTTCCGCAGGCGTACGTGTTAAAGTGGGTGATCTATATACTTTCGTTCCTGCTGTTTATTATCATCCTGCAATTCTTTCGCAGCCCAAGTTTACGCATAGCAACCGACGAAACTAAGGTACTTTGCCCCGCCGATGGCAAGGTAGTAGTGATTGAGGAGACAGAGGAAACCGAGTTTTTAAAAGACAGGCGTATACAGCTATCTGTATTTATGTCGCCCATAAACGTGCACGTTAACCGCAACCCCATTGCGGGCGTTGTAAAATACTTCAAATATCATCCGGGTAAATACCTGGTGGCCTGGCATCCAAAATCATCAACCGAAAATGAGCGCACTACCATCGTGATTGAGAACCACCTGGGCGTGCCTGTATTGTTTCGCCAGATCGCCGGTGCGCTTGCCCGCCGTATTGTATGGTACGTAAAGCAAGGCGACGAGGTTGAACAAGGCCAGCAATTCGGCTTTATTAAGTTCGGCTCAAGGGTCGATTTATTTTTGCCTTTGGGATCAAAGATTAATGTAAGCATAGGCGAAGTGGTAAAAGGTGGCCGCACCATATTGGCCGAGCTGCCATCCGTAGTTGAACCGGTTAAAGCTACGGTTGTGACCGAAGCATAACTAAAATACTCCAATATTAAAAAGAGCGGCAGGTTTCATCAACCTGCCGCTCTTTTTTTTACTTCTAATCGTTATAAAAACAACCCGCCTGAAGCCTCAATACGTTGCGCGGTTACCCATGCAGCCCTGTCGCTGCATAAAAAAGCAACTACGCCACCTATATCATCGGGCTGGCCAACGCGACCTAACGCCGTTTGCGATACCAGGTAATCTTTAGTGCCGGGGCGTTCAAAAGTCTTTTTGGTGAAATCTGTTTCAATCGGTCCTGGTGCTACTGTATTCGCCGTAATACCACGGCCGCCGAGCTCCTTAGCCAGGTAGCGGGTAAGGTTATCAATAGCCGCTTTCATGGATGAATAAGCCGAGTACCCCGGTGTTACAAACCTTGCCAGCCCGGTTGAAAAGTTAACTATGCGGCCGCCATCAGCCAGCACGGGCAACAATTTTTGCGTTAGAAAGTAAACGCCTTTAAAGTGTACATTCATCAGACTATCAAAAGCTTCCTCGGTAGCATCCTGAAACATGGCGTATGATTCGATACCACCGTTATTAATTAAAAAGTTGATTTGCTCAGCACCAAACTTCGCTTTAATTTTTTCAAGGAGTTCAGTTTTAAAGATATCAAAGCTTTTAGTATTGCCTGCATCAAGCTGTAGCACTACCGCACCTACGCCGTGAGTTTCTATTTCGGCAGCAACTTGCTCTGCTTCATCTTTACGACTGTGGTAGGTAAGCACCACATGGTGTCCATCCTGCGCTAATTTGAGCGCTGTGTTACGGCCCAGGCCACGGCTACCACCGGTTACAAGGGCTATTTTATTACTTTTTTCCATAGTGTTGATAGTTTTTTTAATCATTATCAATACAAAATTGGTGCTTTATGTGTTGTAAATTATGGTGATAGTTTCAGTTTAAATGGTGACTGTTTCAGTTTTTTAACATCTTTGCCCTTTTATTTGGCTTCCATAACATCTATGAAAAAGTTTTTGATCGTAATACCTGTACTGTTTATGCTCTCATGCTCGCAAAGCGAAAAGCAGGAAAACAACAAACTCAACCAACTTGCTGCACAATATGTAAAACTTGGGTTAACCATTGGCCAGTACGATGAGGACTTTGTTGACGCGTATTACGGTCCGGACTCGCTGAAACCCAAAACACAGCCCGAAGAAACCTTCCCGAAAGATAGCCTGCTGGCAGCGGTGAATATATTGATGAATGATTTGAAGGATGTATCGCGCGCATCGGAAATTGACTCGAACCGCATGCGTGCCGACTGGATGTACAAGCAACTCATCGCTTTCGGTGAGCGTATCCGCATTTTCTCGGGCGAGTATTTACCGTTTGACGAAGAATCAAAACAGCTGTTTGGCGTAACAGCGCCTACATATGAAGATGATTATTTTAAGACACAGTTAGACGAACTCGACAGCATTTTACCGGGTAAAGGCAACGTGAGCAACCGCTTCCAGCGGCTGGCCAAAAAATTTATTATTCCGAAAGATAAGGTTGACGCTGTTATGAAAGCCGCCATTGCCGAGGCACGCAAGCGCACACTCGCCCACTACAAATTACCCGCAGGCGAAGCCTTTACGCTGGAATATGTGAAGGACAAGCCATGGTCAGGCTATAACTGGTACAAGGGTAAATACCACAGCGATGTACAAATTAACACTGATTTGGACATTTACATAGACCGAGCCATTGATGTAGGCAGCCATGAAAGCTATCCCGGCCACCATGTATATAACATGCTGCTCGAAAAAAATCTGTATAATGATAAAAAATGGGTGGAGATTTCGCTTTATCCATTGTTCAGTCCGCAATCGCTAATTGCGGAAGGGAGCGCCAATTATGGCATTGAGGTAGCTTTTCCGGGGAACGATAAGGTGAATTTTACACGCAACGTATTGCTGCCGCTTGCCGGTTTAGATACTGCCGATGTTGATCTTTACTTCAAAGCGCTTGCCATCCGTGGTAAACTGAACTATGCGCGCAACGAAGCCGCACGTGGCATTTTAAGCGATGAAATGAGCGATAGCAAGGCCCAGCAATGGCTGCGCAAGTATTGCCTGATGGACGACGAAACGGCCAACAAGTCTGTCAAGTTTATCAAAAAATACCGCAGTTATGTTATCAACTATAATTACGGACAGGACCTTGTTAAAGACTATATAGAACGCAACGGCGGCACTGCCAAAAATCCGGCTAAGCGCTGGGAGTTGTTCGGACAGTTATTGAGCCATGAGGTTAACCCTGCTGAGCTGGTTAAGAAATAGAAAACTAAAAAGTTACTGTGCCGAGGCCTGCACCTTTGCATTAGCCTGCTCATGCAATTGCTTACGATATTGCGAAGGAGTTATATGTTCAAAGAATTTGAACCATTTGGTAAAGTTAGAGGGATCGTAAGTTAGCTTACGCGCAACATCGGCGATAGAAAGTTCCGGATCAGCCAGCATGTTTTTAGCTACGTTGATCAATTTCTCCTCGTAAAAATAGCAGGGATGCAGGCCGGTATGCTGCTTGATGACATTGCTCAGGTGAGTGGGGTGTATAAACAATAAAGCAGCCAGATCGCGCAGCTCAAACATCTCTTCGACACGGCCTTCAAGCACATCATCAATATGCTTATCTATCAGCTGCAAATAATTCTGGAAAATCTCTTCCTTACGGTTAAGATATTTTAGCGGTACTTTGGCCATTGGAGTTGGTAAAGCGCTAAAATAGAAAAACCTTTCCGCAATTGTATATGCAGAAAGGTTTTGTATGTGTTTGCCCTAAGGCCGGAATTAAACGCGTTTTGATTTGATACGGGCAGCTTTACCGGTAAGCGCGCGCAGGTAGAATAGTTTAGCACGACGTACTTTACCGTAGCTGTTAACTTCTACTTTATCAATATTTGGCGAGTTGATAGGGAAAATACGCTCAACACCAATACCGTTTGATACTTTGCGTACAGTAAAAGTTTCAGAAACGCCAACACTGTTACGTTGAATAACCACACCCTGGTAAACCTGGATACGCTCTTTGTTACCTTCCCTGATTTTATAATATACGCTAACAGTATCGCCTGCTTTAAATGCAGGAATCTCTTTTTTTACTACTGATTGCTCTTCTACAAATTTTACTAAATCCATGATTTTTAGCCTTTAAATCCAATTTTTAGCCCGTAAAAATTGGATTGCAAGTATAGGCATTTTTTTGGTTATAAAAAAACAGATTTTAAAAATTTCAACATTTATTGTTTTATCCACAAAAAAAGGGCTGTTGCGCTGTATTTAAGCGCTTTAATTTTCGCGGCGGTAATCGCGATGGGTTATCAAAACGCTTGCCCGTTCCTCTTTATGCAGGGGTACATCCCAGTTGCCCTGGTAGCTCACTTTCACGGGCAGCAGCTCGCCATTAAAGTTATTCATTTCGATATTCATCCGCACGTTAAAGCTCACAAACATATTGCTGAAGCTCATATCAATAAACCGACCCATGATCTGGAAGGTACGTGTATCAAAAATAGTGGTCATTTCATTGATCATCACATCGCCCGGTGCAGTACTGGGCTTGCGAATCACCTTAAAGCGGTATACCATTATGCTATCCAGGTAAGTGCCACGTGCAAACTGATAATAATAAAATTGCTTCAGTTCGGGCGAGAATATCTCCGTTTTACCACTGATGAATGGTATGCCACTAACCTTGGTACCGGGCCTGAATATGAGCGTTTTTAATTTGCTTTTGTACGATGCGTTTTTGCCGCCGGCTTTTCCATCTTTACCTGAAGGTGCAGCCAGAGGTTTATTGTACGTATTACTGAAGAGATAATCAAACATCTCTACGGTATATAACTGGTATTTGCCGTTCTTTTTGTAAACCTGCCCGCTATCGCTTTTTGTGATGTGTTGTACAGTGGGCTTGCCACCGGCACGGCTATAATTCATCTTGCGGTAGATCTTGCCGGTTACCCGGTCTCTTTTATCGTAAATGTAAATGCTGTTCTCTGCCGAATAGCTGTACAGCCGCATGCTTTGAAAAGCCTTATAAAAACTGGTGTCAGTGGTTACGGCATCAATAAAATCCTGCACGTTCAGTTTATGCGAGTTGATATTGATCACCGAATCGAGCACGATGGTTTTTATCGTATCCGGATCGTAGCGGGAAATTTTTTGTGCTTTACAAAATGGTGCGACAAAAAGCATTATCAGTATAAAAAAATACTTGCTGCTTTTTGGTAGCATGACTTTGATATTTTAATTACCCAACTGCTTGATAGCCAAGTAAGCCATTAATCCGGTACTGGTTTGCAGGGCCGTTTCGTCAACATCAAAAGTTGGCGTATGTACAGATGAGGTGATACCTAGCTCCTCGTTACGGGTACCCAGCCTGTAAAAACAGCTGTTAGCAACCTGCGAGTAGTAAGCAAAATCCTCAGCGGCCATCCATATATCCAGGTCGAGCACGTTTTCTTTTCCCAGGTAATCCTCGGCATGTGAACGGGCGTTGTTGGTCAATTTCTCCTCGTTGATCAGGAACGGGTAACCCCTCATGATGTTGAATTCGCAACTGCCGCCCATGCTTTCAGCAATACCTTCGGCCATCTTTTTCATACGCTTGTGCGCTTCCTGCCGCCAGGTTTCATCCATGGTGCGGAAAGTCCCCTCCAGGTAAACCTCGTTAGGGATAACATTGGTAGCGCCATTGGCGATCACCTTACCAAATGACAATACCGACGGGCTCTTAGGGTCAGCAAAGCGGCTAACCACCTGTTGCAGGGCGGTTAAAATATGTGCAGTGATAATCACCGGGTCAACATTTTGTTGTGGTTGCGCGCCATGGCCGCCTTTACCTTTTACAGTAACGTACAATTCATCAGTACTGGCCATGTATTTACCCGCGCGGAAACCTACCTTACCGGCGTCAATCAGCGGCATAACGTGTTGGCCAATCACAGCATCAGGCTTAGGGTTTTCCAGTACGCCTTCCTTAATCATCAGGCTGGCGCCACCGGGCAGCTTTTCTTCTGCCGGTTGAAATATCAGTTTAACGGTACCGCCAAATTCGCTTTTAAGCTGTGTTAATATTTTAGCTGTACCTAATAATGATGAGGTATGCACATCATGCCCGCAGGCGTGCATTACGCCCGGGTTTTGCGATTTATAAGGCACATCATTCGCCTCAACAATTGGCAGCGCATCCATATCAGCACGCAGGGCAATCACCTTGTCCGACGGTTTATCGCCCTTAATTAAAGCTACCAAACCGGTATCAGCCATTTTATGGTACTCCAAACCCATTTCTTCCAGCTTACGCGCCACAAAGGCCGAGGTTTGTATCTCGTGGAATGAAAGTTCGGGGTTGGCGTGCAGGTGGCGGCGGTTGCATACCACATCATCATAAATAGTTTTGGCTAATTCCTGTATCTGTTCCTTAATCATTACCGGTATTTAATTTAGGGGGATTGATCTTGCCCGGGATAACAAACATGCCCGAAAAATACGGCTTCAGTTCTTCGAGCATCTTTTGCGCTTCGAGCCTTGTCCTGAAATCGCCAGCGTGTACCCTGAAGTTCGGGTCGCGATAGCTGATGTATGTGCGCATATCGGGGTGCATATCCTGAAAAAGATTCTGCGCTTTATACGCATCCTTACGGTTCGACCCATTGAATATCTGCACACGGTAGCCGTAATTAGAACTGCGTACACCGCCTCCTTTGCTCAAATCGGCCCAGCGGTTGATCAGCGTGTCAACCCTGGGGTCTTTCACTACTTCAACGCGGCCACGCTGCGCTGATGCGCTTATGGCTATCAGCATAAAAAAAACACAACACCCGGTTACTTTGGCAATTAATGCTTTGTATGTGGATGTTGTGTTAGTCATTTATTCATTACAGTAAACCGTCATTGCTTCGTGCCTCGCAATAACGAGTAATTTTATTTATTGCATTCTCTTATCTGCACATCTGCATATTTACGCATCTGCACATTTAAATGCATTACGCCTGGCCTATGCCGTGGCAGTTTTTATATTTTTTGCCGCTTCCGCAAGGACAAGGGTCATTACGGCCTATGCGTTGCTCAACACGTACAGGGCTGGCTTTTTCCAACTCGCGTGTATCGTCCATTGGTACACCATTGCTTTCGTGCACCACCTCAGCTTTTGATGCTTTTACCTGACGCATATCAGTTTTTGGCTGCGGCCTTGCTTCGCGAATTTCTTCCGGGTGTTGCTGCTGTACCGGGATACCACCGCGGAACAGGAAGCTCACCAGCTCTTTATTCACATTAGCCAGCATCTGGCGGAACAATTCGAATGCCTCGAATTTGTAAACCAGCAACGGATCCTTTTGCTCATAAACCGCGTTTTGTACGGATTGTTTCAGCTCGTCCATTTCGCGCAGGTGCTCTTTCCAGGCATCGTCAATCAGGTAAAGTACCACGTTTTTCTCAAACGATTTAATTACTTCCTGACCGTGGTTCTCGACTGATTTTTTAAGAGGAACAGCTATTTGTATACCGTGAACACCATCAGTAAACGGCACCACAATATTCTCTACCTGCGCACCACGGGTTTCAAATACATCTTTTAAAACCGGGTATGCCTGGTTGGCAATAGCATCCGATTTGCGTTTGTAGAATTCTGTAACCTCAGCAAATGTTTTATCAACCAGGTTGTTTATTGATATACTGCTGAATTCGTCCTCGCTCAATTCCACATCAACCGAGAATATACGGATCACTTCCAGCTTAAAGCCTTCGTAGTTGTTTGACTCTTTGTACTCGGTAACAATATCTTCAACCACATCAAAAATGGTGTTGTTGATATCTACATCCAAACGCTCGCCAAACAGGGCGTTTTTACGTTTAGCGTAAATTACTGTACGCTGCGAGTTCATCACGTCATCATATTCCAGCAAACGTTTACGTATACCAAAGTTATTTTCTTCTACTTTTTTCTGCGCACGCTCGATGGATTTCGAGATCATAGAGTGCTGGATAACCTCGCCCTCCTCAATACCCATACGTACCATCAGGCTTGATATACGCTCTGATCCGAATAAGCGCATCAGGTTATCCTCTAACGATACAAAGAACTGTGATGAACCCGGGTCGCCCTGACGGCCTGCACGACCGCGCAGCTGCCTGTCGACACGGCGTGATTCATGTCTTTCAGTACCAATAATGGCTAAACCTCCAGCTTCTTTAACACCAGGGCCTAATTTAATATCCGTACCACGGCCTGCCATGTTGGTAGCAATGGTTACGGTACCTGCTTTACCAGCTTCGGCAACAATGTCCGCCTCTTTCTGGTGCATTTTGGCATTAAGTACATTATGTTTGATACCGCGCAGTTTAAGCATACGGCTTAATAACTCCGAAATTTCAACCGAAGTAGTACCAACCAATACCGGGCGACCGGCCTGCGTCATTTTAACAATCTCGTCGGCAACGGCATTGTATTTTTCGCGTACGGTACGGTACACTAAATCCTGGCGATCTTCGCGGCGTGTTGGCGTATTGGTTGGGATCTCTACCACATCCAGCTTGTAAATCTGCCATAACTCACCGGCTTCGGTAACGGCAGTACCCGTCATACCGCAAAGCTTGTGGTACATCCTGAAGTAGTTTTGCAGGGTGATGGTCGCGAAAGTTTGGGTAGCATCCTCAACCTTCACGTTCTCCTTAGCCTCAATAGCCTGGTGCAAACCATCCGAGTAACGGCGGCCATCCAATACACGGCCGGTTTGCTCGTCAACTATCTTAACCTTTCCGTCATCAACAATGTACTCAGTGTCTTTTTCGAACAGGGTGTAAGCCTTTAATAGCTGGTTAACCGAGTGAATGCGTTCTGATTTAATAGAAAAATCGCGCATTAAGGCATCCTTTTGAGCTATCTTATCTTCAGCACTTAAGTCTGATTTTTCAATAGCGGCAATCTCGGTACCTACGTCAGGCATCACAAAGAAATTCGGATCCTCGCCTGAAGCAGTAATCAGCTCTATACCCTTTTCGGCCAGCTCAACCGAATTACTCTTTTCGTCGATAACAAAGAAAAGTTCGGCATCCACCTTTGGCATTTCCTTATTTTGGTCCTGCATGTAGTGGTTCTCTGTTTTTTGAAGCACCTGCCTGTTTGAGCCTTCGCTCAGGAATTTGATAAGCGCTTTATTTTTTGGCAAACCGCGGTGTGCACGCAATAAGGCTAAACCACCATCATCAATGCCGGTTTTACCATCGTTTATTTGTTTTTTTGCTTCGTTTAATACGCCGGTAATGTAATTACGCTGCGCGTTAACCAAACGCTCGATGCGTGGTTTCAGTTCATAAAACTCGTGCTCATCGCCGCGCGGGATAGGACCTGAAATAATCAGTGGCGTACGGGCATCATCCACCAAAACGGAATCAACCTCATCCACCATGGCAAAATGCAGCTTACGCTGTACCAGCTCTTCCGGGCTGCGTGTCATGTTGTCACGCAGGTAATCAAAACCAAATTCGTTATTGGTACCAAATGTAATATCGGCCAGGTAGGCGCGGCGGCGCGCGTCTGAATTTGGCTCATGCTTGTCGATACAATCGACCGACAGTCCGTGGAACTCATACAGCGGCCCCATCCACTCCGAGTCACGACGGGCCAGGTAATCGTTTACGGTTACAATGTGCACGCCCTGACCAGCCAGCGCGTTAAGGTACGCAGGCAGCGTAGCTACCAATGTTTTGCCCTCACCTGTAGCCATCTCGGCAATTTTACCCTGGTGCAGCACAATACCGCCAATAAGCTGTACATCGTAGTGTACCATATTCCAGGTAACCTCGTTGCCGGCAGCTATCCAGGTATTATGGTGAATGGCCTTATCGCCTTGTATAATAACATTCTTTTTGCGTGATGCCAGGTCGCGGTCAAACGGTGTGGCCGTAACTTCAATGGCAGGGTTGCCTGCCAGGCGGCGCGCGGTTTCCTTAACCACGGCAAATGCCTCGGGTAATATATCCATCAGCACTACTTCTAATTCCTTATCGCGATCTTTACCCAGCTTATCCAGCTGTGTATATAGCTCAACCTTCTCGCTTACGTCAAGGTCGGGGTTATTGTCCGTTTGCTCTTTAATGGCAGCTATCTGCTCATCAATTCCGGCAAGCTTTTCGGCAATGATTTGCTTAAATTGTATGGTTTTGGCGCGCAGCTCGTCATGGCTCAATACTTCAAGCTTGGCAAACTCGGCCTTTACTTTATCAACTATAGGATTAATGCCTTTTACGTCGCGTTCTGACTTGCTCCCAAAAAGCTTACTGAAAAAATTTAACATATATTTTTAAATAGCTATGGTCTTGAACTCAACAATTGCGCCACAGCACATTGCAAAGCCATTTTGACAGACAAATGTAAGATTTTTTACTTTAACCGGGCTTATTGGCATCAAAGCTTAAAATGCCGCTAACATTGGTCATTAATTTTTATCATCCGGCCTTTCGTCACTATCATCCTCATTAAAGTTTCCATCGTCTTCAAAACGCTCATCATCAAACCTTTCTAAAAACTTATCCTCGTCAAACATCAACTCCTCCAGCTTTTCCTGTTCGGGGGTGCTGGTATCAAAGCGGATCGCCCAATTGTCAGGTATATCATAGCTTTTATCAAAGCCGCGTATCCAATCCACAAAAACCAGCCTGAACTCTTCGACCTTATCGCGCATCAGCTGCACATAGTCTTCTTCATTTATATTTACCATGGATGCGAAGGATACGGCATTGAACATATCCTGCACGGCCAGCTTTATCAGTACAGCATTTTGCATACGCAGCGAGTACAATCCGCCGCCTTCGGCACCGGCTATTTTGGCTTGTATAATGGCGGCATTGCTCAGCATCTGCGCGGCCAGGTGCTCCTTCATGTCGGCCTCTTTAAGTGCTTCGGCAATAATATCAACCAAATCAAAAAGCTCCTGCGCCTTTTGGTACACGGGCAGCTTTTCAAATTTATGTGGTTTGCGTTCCATATTATAAAGATAATTTGTGGTGTATTAGGATGGTATTAAATACTGATTTGAACGGCTGCACCATTAATAGTTTTGCGCTGCTATTTAATCTGCATTATAGTATATAACCTATCTCTTAGCCAAAATAGTATCTTTGCGGGCATGAACATCCTGATCCTAGGTTCGGGCGGAAGGGAAAGTGCCTTCGCCTGGAAATTGTCGCAAAGCCCAAAATGTGAGTCGCTGTTTATTGCTCCCGGCAATGCCGGCACCGGGCAATACGGCACCAATGTTGATATTAAGGCTACCGATTTTACCGCTATAAAACAATTTGTACTGGCCAACAACATCAACATGGTATTGGTAGGCCCTGAGGAACCGCTGGTAAAAGGCGTGCACGATTTCTTTTTGGCCGATGATGAGATCAAACACATCCCGGTGATCGGCCCGCAGGCTGAGGGTGCGCAATTAGAAGGCAGCAAAGATTTTTCTAAACAGTTTATGGAGCGCCACAAAGTGCCTACAGCGGCATCGCGCACGTTTACGCGCGAAACGCTGCAAGAGGGCATCGAGTATTTGCCAACCTTAGGTTTGCCGGTAGTGCTGAAAGCGGATGGACTTGCCGCAGGAAAAGGTGTATTAATTTGCCTTACCTTGGAGGAAGCCCAGTTAGAGCTTGCCGAAATGCTGACCAATGCTAAATTTGGCGCGGCCAGCTCAAAAGTAGTGATCGAGCAGTTTTTACAGGGCATTGAACTTTCGGTATTTGTACTTACCGATGGTAACAGCTACAAAGTGCTGCCATCAGCCAAAGATTATAAGCGTATTGGCGAGGGCGATACCGGCCTAAACACCGGCGGTATGGGCTCCGTTTCGCCGGTACCGTTTGCCGATGAGGAGTTTTTGAAAAAGGTTGAGGAGCGCATTATTATCCCGACCGTTGAGGGCTTAAAGCAGGATAACATTCCCTACAAAGGCTTTATTTTTATAGGCTTAATGAATTGCGGCGGCGACCCTTACGTAATTGAATACAACTGCCGCATGGGCGACCCTGAAACCGAGAGCGTATTGCCACGCATTGAGAGCGATTTGGTTGACCTGCTGGAAGGCGTTGCCGAAGGTACGCTGATTGATAAGCAATTTACCATATCAAACAAAGTAGCAGCCACCATAGTATGCGTAGCGGGCGGCTACCCGGGCGAATACCTCAAGGATAAAACCATCACCGGCATCGAGAACATCCGCGATTCAATTGTTTTCCACGCGGGTACTACAAAGGTTGGCGAGGATGTGCTCACCGCGGGCGGGCGTGTGCTGGCTATAACTACTTTACAGGATAACCTGTTTGATGCGCTGCAGCATGCCACTGCCGATGCCAGCCGTATTTATTACGATGGTGTTTATTTCAGGAAAGATATCGGGTTTGATTTGATTTAGATAGGATTACTGCGTGGCGCAGCGTTGTTTATTTTAAACAAAACAAGCCGTAAATCCTTAAAGGATAAACGTTAATATTCTTATAAGATTTTACATAAATGGCAATCCTCACCAACATAGCAATTACTGTAGCTACAATAGCTTTTATGGAGGGTTTTTCATGGTTTATTCACAAGTACCTGTTTCATGGACCATTGTGGTTTATTCACAAAACGCACCACCAGCAACGGCATGGCTGGTTTGAGCTGAATGATGTTTTCAGTATCGGCTTTGCCATGCTGGCTTTATTGCTGATGTGGGCCGGGCACCAAACGCTCGATTACCGTTTTTGGATAGGCACCGGCATCAGCATATACGGAACCATTTATTTTATTTTTCACGATTGGTTTATCCACAACCGCTTTAAGGCATTTAAGAGCAGCAACCGCTATTTAATAGGCATCCGCAGGGCGCATAAGATCCATCACAAGTCAACCGAGAAAAACCCTTCGGAGGAGTTTGGGCTTTTGGTAGCGAGTAAGAAATGGTTTAAATAGACTGATTTTTCTAACGACTAAAATTACCCATTCACTTTGCTGACTATATTTCTTAACAGAATTAAATGCCTGAAGTAAATAATCATAAGGTTAATACCTGCCACGCCGGATAAAAATACCGGACCAACCCATAGCGACCTATTAAATATCATACCGATAAGGGCAATAATAATAGCTTTAAAAATTAAACTTCCGATCAATATCCGGTAGTTGATAATAACGAACTTATTATTTTCACATACTGAAAAACTTCCTTCATCAATGAATTTGAAGATGTTCCACTCATTTTGCTCTTGGGTAGTGTTATAACACACCTCGTGTCCCTGCAAATGGATGTTACCGGCTTTACGTTCTGAAAGCTCAGAATCAATGATTAATTTTATTCGACCAACATCAGTATTAAGCAATTTTTTGCTTAATGATTTTTTGTAAGTGATAGGTAAACCGAGTTTCATAGATAATAAATCAGTACAACAAATATAATATTAAGCCTGTACTACCATAACTTTTGTCCGCTTTTTTTAAAAAATTGCTACCTTCGTTTTGCTAATATTTTTATCAAATGACGCCTGTTGTTTTAATTGTTCTTGCCGTTGTTATCCTACTTGTTGCAGTGTTGCTTTTTATTAAACGCCCTAAACCAATCGCTATCGACACGGATGAGTTGGTGCGCCTGAAAAACGAGGTGGACGGTTTACGCATAGCGCTTGCCAAGGCCGAAGAGCGCGCATCAGGCTTATTGGCCGAGCGCGATAAAGCCGACCGTACTTTACACGATGAACGCGTTCGCCTGGAAGGCGTAGTAACCGCGCTTAACCAGGATCTGCTGGCCGAGCGTAGCCGCATGGCCAAGGCCGAAGAAGCCTTTAAAGCGCAGCGTGAACGTTTGGGCGAACAGGAAAAATACATTCAGGAACTTCAGCAAAAATTTAAGCTGGAATTTGAGAATATAGCCGAAAAACTGCTTAAAGAAAAATCGCGGGAGTTTGTGGATGTGAATAAGCATAACCTCGATAGCATATTGAATCCGCTAAAAGAGAACCTCAAGATTTTTGAAGAAAAGGTTGACAAGGTTTACAATATGGAAGCCGCAGAGCGAAATACACTAAAAGGGGTTATTACCCAGCTAATGGAACTTAACCGCCAGATTAGCGACGAGGCGCAGAACCTGACCAAGGCACTAAAAGGCGACAATAAGCGCCAGGGTAATTGGGGCGAGGTAATACTCGAAAGGGTGCTCGAGCGCTCTGGCCTGGTGAAGGACCATGAATACCGCATACAGGCCAGTATGACCACCAACGAAAACATGCGTTTGCAGCCCGACGTGGTTATTGACCTGCCGGACGAAAAGCACCTCATTATTGACTCCAAAGTATCATTGGTTGCTTACGAGCGGTTGGTGAACAGCGAGAGCGAGGAAGAGCGCAAACTTTACTCAAAAGCCCATATCGAATCGATCAGAAGCCATGTGCACAACCTGTCATCCAAAAACTACCATGATCTGTACCAGATCAATTCTCCTGACTTTGTGCTATTATTTATCCCGATAGAATCATCATTCAGTATAGCCGTGCAGATAGATGCGGAGCTGTTCAGCGATGCCTGGGACAAGCGCGTCGTAATCGTGAGCCCGTCAACCCTTCTGGCTACGCTGCGCACCATTGCCAGCATGTGGAAACAGGAACGCCAAAACCGCAACGTGCTGGAGATTGCCCGCCTGAGCGGTGAGATGTACGATAAATTTGTGGGCTTTGTAACCGACATGGAAAGCATTGGTAAAAACATTAAGCAAAGCCAGGATGCGTATGACAAAGCGCTCAACAAACTGGCTGATGGCCGCGGCAACTTAACCATCACTGCCGAAAAGATCAAGAAACTGGGCGCTAAAGCCAATAAGCAGATCGATCAGAAATATATTGGCGAGGAATAGTATTTATCACCGCTGTAAATGTCAATTAATCTGTTTATTATTACTTACGTTAATTGACTATGCATAAATATTTACTATCCATTGCGCTGCTGGCCGCATGCACGCAAGCCAACGCACAGGCACCTGTCCCGGCTGTCGATGTGCAGCATTACACATTTAGCATTACGCTTAATGATCAGGATGACGTGATTAAAGGCGAAGCTGATGTAAGGCTATCATTATGCCGCGACGTTAGCTCGATAACACTCGACCTGGACGGTAAAGCTGCTGACGACAAAGGCATGCAGGTACTCACGGTTACCGAAGGCAAAAAAAAGCTGAGCTTTACCCATGCTGATGATAAGCTAATTATAAACACAGCAGCGAAATCAGGTACCAATCATACCTATCGTGTTACCTACGGCGGTATACCTGCTGATGGGCTCATCATCTCAAAAAACAAATACGGCGATCGCACATTTTTTGGTGATAACTGGCTGCACCGCGCGCAAAAGTGGCTGCCTTGTGTGGATGATGTGGCCGATAAGGCCGGTGTCGATTTTATTGTTACGGCGCCCGCCCACTACAGCGTTGTAGCCAACGGCCTTAAATTAAGCGAAAAGCAAAATGGCAGTAATAAAGCTACCCACTGGCATGAGGATGTGCCGGTATCAACCAAAGTAATGGTGATAGGCGTTGCCGATTTTGCCATCAGCACACCTGAGTTTGTAAACACCATACCGGTTAATGCCTACACGTTTAAGCAGGATAAAAGCAATGGGTTTAAAGCATATTCCTGCGCGCCAGAAATACTGAACTTTTATAGTCAGCAGATTGGCCCGTATGCTTATAAAAAGCTGGCCAACGTACAATCAAAAACCATATTCGGCGGTATGGAGAACGCCAGCAACATTTTTTATTACGAAAATTCGGTAAATGATAAAGCGATTGAAGCATTAGTAGCCCACGAGGTTGCGCACCAGTGGTTTGGCGATGCCGCTACCGAAAGTGATGTAACGGATGTTTGGTTAAGCGAGGGATTTGCTACCTATTTTACACATTACTACCATGAGCATAAATATGGTATTGATAGCCTCAAGAAACGCATGCTGATTGACCGTGCCGGAATATTCGCATTTGAAATGGAGCGCATGACACCGGTTGTAGACAAAACTAAGGAAAAAGCCGACATCACACTGCTTAATACCAACAGCTACCAAAAAGCCAGTTGGGTGCTGTACATGCTGCGCCATAAACTGGGCGATGATAAGTTTATAAAAGGTATTCGCACCTATTACAGCACCTACAAAAACGGCAATGCCACTACTAATAACTTCAGAACAATAATGGAAAAAGCGGGCGGGCAAAACCTGGAGCAGTTTTTTAAGCAATGGTTATACACCGCAGGCCATCCCAAATTGCGCATCAGTTATGAAACGGATAAAACCAATCACGGTGTTCATTTGCATATTGAGCAGTTGCAAAAAGAGGTTTATCAGCTCAGCGTTGATATAAAAATGGGCAGCACCAATTTTACGGCGAACATGAAAGACCGGGTGCTCGACCTGAATATTGCCGCGCCAACCGAAGCCGGAGAACTGGTGGTTGATCCCAATTTTAAATTACTGGCAGAGTACGAAGTTTTGAAAAAATAATCAATTCAAAGGCTGTTTATATATCAAGACGATTGCAATAGAATTTATCTATAGTATGATTAGTATTACTTGCTGTTCATTAGAATATAGCTACAAACAAAATCACATTTCTACCTAACGGCAAAATTCATATCTTTCAGCTCAAAAAACTTTATTGCACGTGTTAGTTAAAACCTTCGGCAGCGCCGTTTACGGTATTCAGGCCATTACCATCACCGTTGAGGTAAACATTGCGCCCGGTACAAAATATTTTATTGTAGGCCTGCCCGATAACGCGGTTAAGGAAAGCTATTACCGTATTGAGTCGGCGTTGAAAAATTGCGGGTATAAAATGCCACGCCAGCAGGTGGTGGTAAACATGGCCCCGGCTGATATCCGCAAGGAAGGCTCTGCGTACGATCTTACTATCGCCACCGCAATATTAGCGGCATCGGGTCAAGTAGAGACGGAATTATTAGATAAATACCTTATTATGGGTGAACTTTCGCTCGACGGTAGCTTACAACCCATAAAAGGCGCTTTACCTATAGCCATACAGGCACGTAAGGAAGGTTTTAAAGGATTTATCCTCCCTAAACAAAACGCGCGCGAAGCCGCCATAGTGAATGAGCTTGAAGTTTACGGCGTAGAAAACATACGAGAAATAGCCGGCTTTTTCAACGGCGACGAACAGCTTAAACGCGAGGTAGTAAATACCCGCGAGGAGTTTTACGATAGCCTGAGCAATTACGATAGTGACTTTAGCGATGTACGCGGACAGGAAAATATTAAACGCGCCTTGGAGATAGCCGCAGCGGGCGGCCATAACGTGATATTGATCGGTCCGCCGGGAGCGGGTAAAACCATGCTGGCAAAAAGGTTGCCATCTATACTGCCTCCGTTAACCTTGCACGAGTCATTAGAAACCACCAAGATACATTCAGTAGCGGGTAAGCTTTCAACCACGGATGCTTTGGTAACGGTAAGGCCCTTCCGCTCGCCGCACCATACAGTGAGCGATGTTGCTTTAGTAGGCGGTGGCGGTAACCCGCAACCCGGAGAAATATCACTGGCGCATAATGGCGTGCTGTTTTTAGATGAATTACCGGAATTTAAACGAAGCGTGCTCGAAGTAATGCGCCAGCCGCTGGAAGAACGGCGCATCACCATATCAAGGGCGAAATTTACGGTTGACTATCCATCAAGCTTTATGCTGATAGCCAGCATGAACCCATGCCCGTGCGGTTACTACAATCACCCCGAAAAAGAATGCGTTTGCCCGCCCGGAACGGTACAGAAGTATATGAGCAAAGTATCGGGCCCGTTGTTAGACCGGATTGACCTGCATGTAGAGGTTACGCCCGTAAACTTCAGCGAGCTGGCATCTGACCGCGTGGCCGAGCACAGCGGCGATATACGGGAGCGAGTGATAAAAGCGCGCGACAGGCAGATTGAACGATTCGGCAACAAGCCCGACCTGCATGCCAACGCGCAAATGAGCTCGCAAATGGTACGTGATATTTGCAAGATAGATGCCGCAGGGCAAAACCTGCTCAAAAAAGCGATGGAAAAACTCGGCCTTTCGGCACGTGCTTATGACCGCATACTAAAGGTAGCGCGAACTATTGCGGACCTGGCCGGCACCGAAGAAATACAACTGCAACATTTGGCAGAAGCAATCCATTTCCGCAGTTTAGACAGGGAAGGTTGGGCAGGATAATTAAAAAATGGCTATAGATTTCTATTCGTTATCAGATAGATTGCGAAAGCAAAAACTTTTCTCGATCTCAGAAAAGGAGTTTGAATTATTAGATGATGTGTGGAGTCAATATAAAAAGTTGACAGGTGTATATATCGATGCATACGGAACTACCCGCATTTATCCAGAACACGTTACCCTAATAAAAAAGTTGCTTTTAAACCATTCCGATAAAGCAGCAAAAAAACTACTGTCATATCTTGATAAAAGTAACGAAGGTTACCTGTTATTGGGCGATTGAGCCTACTTAAACTTGAGCGTCAAGACCGTAATATCGTCGATTGGCTTTGCCTTTACATTGTTATCAATGTGGTTGAGTATAGCCTGATTAAATTTTTCGGCAGTAAGTTTGCCATTCTTTTTTACACAGGTCATCAGGCGTTCTTCATTCCATATTTTGGTGGTATCGGTCTCCCGGTCAAGCAATCCGTCAGTATAATTAAATATGAGCGCTCCGGGTTCAATTTGCAATTCGCCGGGGTTTATAAACGGCAGTTCATCAAATGCGCCGATAATGGTTGTGCCCATCTTTAGCTGCACGGCGCTTCCGTTGGCGTATAAAATGGCTGGGTTATGTCCCGCGTTTACATAGGTAAGCTTTCGCGTGCTATGGTTATAAATGGCAATGAACAGAGTGATAAATTTCTCGCCTTTAGTATTGCGCAGAACGATTTTGTTGAGCCGTTCCACTATAGTCGGCAGGTCGTCCTCTACCGATACCCATGCACGCAGGCTTGCCTGGAAATTAGCCATCAACAGGGCTGCCGAAATTCCCTTACCCGATACATCGGCAATACACCAAAGATATTCATGGTCGTTCACCTGGATAAAGTCGAAATAATCGCCCCCTACGTTTTGATGCGGCAGATAGCGGGCGCTCAGGTCTATGTGATCATCAGCATAGCCTTTGACCGGTATCAGCATGCTCTGCATTTCCGCCGCCAGTTCCATTTCGCGCTGCAAACGTTCGGACTCGAGCCTTTGCTTAAACAGTTTTTTATTCTCCAGCGCCACCAATACCACATTAATAATGGTTTGCATAAAGTTGATGTCATTGCTCACCATATCATCCGGCGAGTTAAAATCACCAATAAGGGCGTAAGCTATGGCTTTATTTTTTTGATAGATGGGAATAAAAAAATCGTAGGCTTCTAATACGGGATGGCTTACACCTTGTAAGGCGGCGGGCTCTTTTATCTTTTTTAAATGCTTGCAGGCCTTATAAAGTTCGCCGGTTGGCTCAAACTGCCCACCGTACTTTGAGATACAGATGTAGTTATTACCTTCGGCTATAAGGAAGCGCAGTTTGCCTATCTGTAAATAATTACGACAGATTACCTCGAGCATCTGTATAAGCACAGGCGTGGCTATATTTTTATTGATAGCCCGGGTAAGTTCTAATAACGAGTTTAGCTCCGACTGCCTTTTAAGCAACAGCCGGATAAGCTCATCTTCCCCTGAATTCATCTCGCTTGGCGGCATACTTATTACTAAGGGTGTCAGGCTAAAGTATAAAATATATAACTTATACCCGAATATTCTGCGATTTTATGTCAAAGGCGTCGCGCAGCCCGGTAGTGAGTACGTTAAAAGCGAAAACCGTAAGCATAATGGCGAGGCCCGGAATTATGGCCAGGTAAGCCGCATCCATTACAATGTAGCCATAATGCTCCTTAATCATTCCGCCCCAGGTAGGCATAGGCGGCTGCGCGCCAAATCCCAAAAAACTCAGGCCCGACTCGAGCAAAATAGCTGATGCAAAGTTAGATGCCGCGATAACCAGCACCGGCCCGAAAATATTAGGCAGTATATGCTTAAAAATAATGCGGCTATGCGTATAACCCAAGGCACGCGCCGCTTCAACATATTCCATTTTTTTAACGGCCATTACCTGTCCGCGCACCAACCGCGCAACCTCTACCCACATAGATAAACCTACCGCTACAAATATTTGCCATAAGCCCTTGCCCAGCGCAAAGGATATGGCGATAACCAGCAGCAATGCCGGTAACGACCATAGGATGTTCATCAGCCAGCTTAATATGGCATCAACCCAGCCGCCGAAATAACCTGCTACAGCCCCGATTAAAACACCGATCACAAGGCTAATCAGCACCGCCAGAAATCCTACCGCTAATGACACCCGGGCACCAAGGATAACCCTGCTCAAAACATCACGCCCGTAAATATCGCTACCTAAAACAAAAGTTCGGGTTGCAATTTGCCTATCAACTATCTCATCGGATACACGTTTATAAATACCCTCATCTGCATTCACTTGCTGCTGTTTTCCGTTTGGCAAAGCGAAACTCACAAGCCCGTTTTTATAAACCGTTTTTTTTCCGGTGAGTACCTCGAATATATTATAGGCATGTTTTTCAGGAGCATCTTCATCGCCTATATATTCGTCAATATAAATAGAGTCAGCCTTAAAATGAAAAGCGGTTAACGGCACTTCACGATAAGCATCGGGCTGACCAAAAAGCATTTTGCTGATGATGCTTACCGTATCTACTTTCTCAGGCTTCCTGATTCTTAGTATCTGATAACGCGCACCCGGATGTTTCACGCTTAGCTGCACCGACATATTATTAGCGAGAGGCGTATTATCAGGCATTATCACATAACCAAGCGTTGCCAATACAATGCTGACAATAATAAATGCCAAACCGCATGCGGCCAGCTTGTTCTGCCTCAGCATGGCCCGCACACGCGCTATGGTATCATTGCCCGCCAAAGTAAAAGCTTAAACCGTTTGCTGCTCGTTTAACTCATCCCAATACTCTACCGCACGGCGGTAATGTGGTATTACAATTGAGCCGCCCACCAGGTTGGCTATCATAAACACCTCGTTCATTTCATCGTGCTTTATGCCGGCTTCGTAACATTTGCCAAGGTGATATTTTATGCAATCATCGCAACGTAAAACCATGGATGCTACCAAACCCAGCATTTCTTTAGTTTTCACATCCAGCGCGCCATCGGCATAGGTGGTGGTATCTAATGCAAAAAAGCGTTTTATATTGGTGTTGGCCGTATCCATAATACGGTCGTTCATTTTTGTTCGGTACGCGTTAAAGTCGTCGATCAGCTTTCCCATCTTCGTGTATAATATTAGTTGTTGTTCAATATAGTTACCATAGCGGCAACTTCGTTTTCGTCGGCAATATAAACGTTACCGTAATCGCTTATTTGGGTATTGATGTACGTAAGCGGGTTAGGCGCTACTATACGTGCCGACGAATGGTATTGCGTTGCATTACTCTGCTCAATAAGCTTTTGCAGGTTAACTGATTTAACCCCGGCCCCCGGCATAATGATGATCCGCCCGGCAGCCTGTTCAACCAGTTTACCCAGCAGCTCGCCGGCTTCGGGTGCGGCACTGGCCTGGCCCGAGGTAAGCACACGCTCGCAACCGCAGGCAATGATATCCTCAAGCGCCTTGAAAGGGTCAGGCGTGCCATCAAAAGCACGATTGCAGGTAACGCCCATAGGGCCGGCCCAGTCAGCAATGCGCTTGAGCCACTCGGTATCAATTTTGGCATTAACGGTTTGCGCACCTACCGATATGCCGTTGCAACCCAGCTCACGGCAAAGCACAATATCCTTTTTGATGATGGCATATTCCTCATCACTATAATAATAATTCCCGGAGCGTGGCCGTATGATCGGGTAAATATCGATACCCACGCTTTCGCGTGCCTGTTTAATTGCGCCGTAACTCGGTGTAGTGCCACCCTCGATAGGATTATCGCACAATTCAACCCGAACAGCCCCCGCCCGTTCAGCGATAATACACGATTGTACGTTGAACGCGCATACTTCTAATATTCTCTTAGTCATAATGTTTTTCAATCGACTAAAGATAGCGGTTTTGAGATTGGCGGGTTGGTAAAAATTAATGTCTGAATTTTTCGCTAAAGTTATTTTGCATGAACAGTTTATTGTTTTTATCTTTCGCATAAATTAACCTATAGCCTTTCATGAAAACAACTAAACCTTTCTTAAGCGGAAGCATTGCTTTGCTACTGCTGTTAACCAGCATTTTTATTTACAGTTGCCGTAAGGATATTCTACCAAATGGAACTACCGCGCCTGCCGATGTCGATCTTAACAAAGTAAAAGCATGGTACCAGGGCAAGTACCCGATATCGGGCAAGCAAACCAATGATGCAGGTGCAAACGGCCGGGCTGACATCAGCCAGATCATTCAGCCGGATTGGGATGCGGCTGACGTTTACCGGCGCGGCGATGATGATGTGATTGAACTGCCCGCCGAAACCGGTGATTACCTGATCGGCCTTAACAACTCCGACGGTAAAAGCTATAACCCCAAATACAGCCATAGCTCTTTTGTGTTGCTCAAAAACGGCGAAGAGGTGAATGCCTATGTAATGACAGTGATTGCTGACTCAAGCTATATTAACGGCGACCCGACCAAACTACAAAAGAATAAATACAACCACCGTGATAATAACTTTAGCGGGTTAGTGATTTACTCAACCCCCAAGGGTGAATTTGTGAGCGGGTGGATATATGAGCATGGTAACCTGTTGCGGAAAATGAACCGGCAGAAAAAGGTTGACCAGAACAGTACCGGTAGTAAAAAAAAGGTACAAACTGTAAAAACAATCTCGTTGAATCATGCACCACATATGATGTATATCAAGTGTGGTGCGAATGGGGTGGTACGCCCGAAAATCCGTATGAAATATTTAAAGGTTGTACCCAAGATTACGTGCGTAGCTATACCGAGTGCATCATGATAGATCAGGGGGATGTCACGATAACCAATCCAGGGTCAGGATCGGGGGGCTCGGGAAGCGGCAGTGGAGGAAGTGTAGGCACGAGTCCGGATCCGTCGCCATGCGTACCAGTAAATGTTTCAACCACAAAAGGAGGCCAGAAAGTCAACCTGGTTAGGCCACCGGATGATGGTTTTCCTAATCCTACTGATCCGGCGCCTTGCCCTACCGCACCGGCTAAGCCAACCAAACCTATTAAGAATTATGGCATGGATCAAAACTGCCTTAATTGCAGAATTGAAATTGTAAATTTTAACCAATTAGTAAAGGATCTGAATGAATCCGGCACGCACACCGTTGTTGGGCCTTTTAACGGCGAAGTACAAAGCTCTAATGGAAAAAAATTTACGGGTAAGCTGGTTGAAATATATTACACAGCCAATGGGGAAAGAAGGCTGCTAGCAACATATTTCACACCGGCAATCAACAACGGGCCTTTTCAAGTAGGAATATATTATGCTATGGGTAATGGTGGCCCCGATGGAACAAGCAACACGCCAACAAATGGAGATAGTGGAATTCCACCAATTACTGCTGGCAATGGCATAATTATTTTACCGTCTACTCCCGCTATAACTTCTGAGGGGAATATTTTTGTTTACACCAGAAGTGGAACAACCGGTACAACTGCTCCATCGAGTACCGATGTTTACACCGATCCTACGACTGGAATTACCTTGAAATACGCCGACGTTGAAAATGCTTTTTTTAACAGCCCCGCTCTTGCCCAAATTGAAGCTGGTGAAGAAGTTACATCATGGCCATCACCTTCAATGATAATTATGAACCCGATTATTGGTAATGTCCAAACTTTTTATATTGAATATGAAATATTAAAACTAAACAATCCTGGCTGGTCAACACAGAAATTAGCGGCTGTTGCTTGCTGGAATACGGTCAAAGGCGAAGTTCATTTTATGCTTGATGTGGCAGGCATGTTCCCATTATTCGGCGAAGCTGCTGACCTGACAAACGCTGGAATATACTATCTTGAAGGAGACAAAATTAATTGCGCGTTTAGCGCCGCAGCAGCCATGCCGGTTGTAGGCTGGGTGGCTACAGGAGGTAAATGGGTTAAAACCGTTGTCAAAACGGTGCCAATTGTTAATAGCATCGGGAAAAACGGCTACAGGGCTATTAAAATAGGGAAAGAGGTAAAACTTATAAAAGTAGCCATCACTACTTTAAATCATGCTTCGCTTAAAACGTTAAAAGCAATTAAACCGGCTGATGCTACCCTCACCAATTTAAACGCTTACCTAATTAACACTTTTGGTTTAAGAATATCGCCAACAAGCACCACATTAAAAAATGCAATTAACGACATTATTAAGTACGGCGACCAGGCGGGCACAAAAATGGAAAAACTGGCAGATGATATATTTGCCACCAACGGATATCAAAAATTCAACTCTAAGATAGGCAGCAACAACGGCTTTGACGCGGTTTACATAAAAGGTGATCTTTCAAACCCAACCGAGATCATTATTAATGAAGCCAAGCAAATGAGTAATGTGGGTACGATTAAGTTGAATCCGGCAACCCAAGGAGGCAAATCGGCTCAAATGAGTGAAGCATGGATTGATCAAACTATTGAGCAAATGGTAATACACAGTGATTCCCAAATAAAGAACTTAGGCTTAGCTTTACGTAAAAACAGGACACTTATTACGAAAACTGTTTCTGCAGTAGATAAATCTACCCAAGAAATTGTTATTCTTAAATTACTTGGATATTAATATGGAAAAATTTGAACAGTTAATTAATGGTTATAACACTTATCTGGAAAGCGATGAGGAGATTATTCCCAAAATAAAGGAACCCGACGGGGTTTATTTCTATGTCCCACCTTTAGAATATTCAAATGTTATTTATGCTATGTATGAAATATATGTGCGTAAAAATTTTGCCATAAGCAAGCAACTTTTCTACCGGGCTGCGCTCATTCCTCAATTTATGTCGGAAAAATTTGACAGGAGAGTTCTGGATTCGGGTATGTACCAGATTAGTTATGCCCTACTGTCAGACAATCGGGACATTATAAAGAGTTACAGTATTCTAAAGAATAAAATCAACCATGAAACCGGGATTGGTTACCAAGTACCAAATGCGGTGCAGAATATTTTACTGGAAGACCGGGACAAGCTTGACTGGAATATCCACTGTATAGGCCGTCTGATAAAACACCCTAAATTGATGCACTTAGAGGGTTATCTTGATGCTTTTGTCGGATTTAAAAATCACGATCAGGCATTGATTGAGCAGGGACTGAAGAAACTTATCGCCAAGCCCAAAAAACTGGACGACCATCCATTGATCCCACGTTTTTTTTCGAGAGACGCCGCCGGGCTAAACAAGCTGGCTTGGATGCGCGGCATGGAGATAGATTTGAAAAGTTCGCTGGTTCCGGTTGAGTTGATGCCTGTACAACCACTTGAAAAATATGAAGGATACGATTTTTTAGATGAGTTATGGGATAAGCCGTTGAGTATACCGGAAAGATAATCATGCCAAAATTGAGTCAAATGCCAACATTAAATAAGAGGAATGCTTGCCTTCATAATCGGCGGACGATATTTTCCCACTTGCTTAAATGATGATAAAGACTAAAGTCCTCCCGGTCGGGAGGACTTTTTACATTAAGATTTATGAAGCGGCGACCAGGCGGGCACAAAAATGGAAAAACTGGCAGATGATATATTTGCCACCAACGGATATCAAAAATTCAACTCTAAGATAGGTAGCAACAACGGCTTTGACGCAGTTTACATAAAAGGTGACCTTTCTAACCCAACCGAGATTATTATTAATGAAGCCAAGCAAATGAGCAGTATTGGGACAATTAAGTTGAATGCTAAAACACAGGGAGGTAAGGCAGCGCAGATGAGTAACGATTGGATCAACCAAACTATTCTGGACATGAGAATTAGTCCCGATCCGGCGATCAAGAACTTAGGTGAGGTGCTCAACAATAACCTGTCGAAAATCACTAAAACAGTTTCGGCCGTTGACAAAAGCACAAAGGAAATCGTAATTTTAAGACTTACAGATTATAAATAATGGAAAAATTCGGGCATCTGACTCTTATTTACAATAGTATGTTAAATGACGAAGCAAAGGTAAGGGAAAAATTAAAAGAGCCTTACGGAGCTTATTATTATATTCCTTCACTTGAAGGGTCTAACATAGTATTTGCGCTTTATGAAATATATGTTAACCAGTCGTTTCAAGCCAGTAAGCAATTTTTTTACCGCGCGGCGCTTATTCCAGAGTTTATGCTGACAAAGTTTGATCAATCTCTTCTTATGTACCGGATTAGTTACGCCCTGCTTTCAGACAACGCTAAACTTATTAGTAGATATAGTATTCTAAGAAACAAGGTGGAGGGCGAGATCAATATTGGCTACCAGTTGCCGAATGCGGTACAGAATATTTTACTTGAAGACTGGGGCAAGCTCGACTGGAATATCCACTGTATAGGCCGATTGGTAAAACATCCTAAGCTGATACACCTGGAGGGTTATCATGACGCATTTGTAGGTTTCAGAAACGATGACCAGACTTTAATTGAGCAAGGACTGAAAAAGCTCATCGATAAGCCTAAAAAACTGGATGATAATCAATTATTTCCCCGATTTTTTTCAAGGGATGCTGCCGGGTTAAACAAGCTTGCCTGGATGCGCGGCATCGAGATAGATTTGAAAAGTTCGCTGGTTCCGGTTGAGTTGATGCCTGTACAACCGCTTGAAAAATATGAAGGATACGATTTTTTAGATGAGTTATGGGATAAGCCGTTGAGTGTACCGGAAAGATGATTTAGCACGATCAATGCCATGAACTTTCAAGATACCGTATACTCTTGATATTTATGGTTCACAGCTCTTAATTCAGCAGCAAAAAATATTATAAAAAGGCTTTCGAAGAGTGATTACGGTAGATGATTCTTTAATAATAGGGGGATAACTAAATGGCATTTGAAAGTTTGAAACCTTTATCAAACTTCAAGCATTACGAAAAGTATGCAGACTTCGTAAAGCTTGCTGAAGCTGATACGCAACTAACTTTTCTACCTAATAACATTCAAGGCCTTTACGTAGAAAATGGCGAAAATACCTACCAGGGCCCATGGGGTGTTGATGTAGACATTGCCTATGGTGCGCATTATTTTGAATATTTAGACAAAATTACACACCTGATTGAATTAGAGGATTTAAAACTTATCGGTTTGTATGTCAGTGGCCTCCCGCAATCTTTCCCAAATTTGAAAAAGCTACATACACTCGAATTATGCTTTGCAAAAAAAACAAACGTGGATGAGGTTATCAGAATTCTCGAAAAAATGCCTTCACTTAAACGTTTAGATATTAACCATTCAAGGCTCTCAACCAAGCAGAGAATACAAATTAATAAAGCGCTTTCAAAAAAAGGCGTTTTTGTAAATGATTATATTTATTTAAGTAACTAATAACTCATCTCATCCAACTCTACCTTACCCTTAAACGTCATGAAAACAAAGGTGGTGTAACCTACTACTAACGGTACGCCAATGGCGGCTACGGTGAGCATAATGCCCAAGGTTTTTTGTGACGATGCGGCATTGTAAACGGTTAGATGATAAGCGGCGCTTTGCTTGGATAATAGCATGTTAGGGTAAAGCTCCATAGCAACCAGTACCATCAATAAACTAATGGTTACTGCCGATGATATGAACGCGAACATGTATTTACGCTTGGTGATTTGCCTGGTAATATTCGCTATGGCCAGCACCATCAGCACCGGTACAAAAAACAGTTCGGGGTAGCGGCGTATTACAGCGGCCATGTGGGGCAGATACAGTAAGGTGTAGAACGAGGTGAGCAGTATCATGATCACAAAGAAGATAGTGGTATTGCGCACCATCACCGTAAGCTTGGCATACAGGCGGTTCTCAGTTTTCATTACCAGGTAAATGGCACCGTGCATCATCAGCAAAGCCAGTGTGGTAATGCCGGTAAGCAGGGCATAAGGATTTAAAAATTCGGTGAAGCTGCCGCGAAAAACATGATCGGCACCCATGTTGATGCCCTGCGTTACATTGCCTAAAACAACGCCTAACAAAAAAGCGATCAGCGCACTGGATATGGAGTAGCTCACATCCCACATCTTGCGCCACCAGGCCATGGGCTCCTTGCTCCGGAACTCGATAGAGATTGCCCTGAAAATTATCGCCACCAAAAACAACATAAAGGGAATGTAAAATGCCGAGAGCATAGTGGCATACACCTCCGGGAAGCCGGCGAACAGCGCCCCGCCGCCGATTACTATCCATACCTCGTTGCCGTCCCAAACAGGACCAATTGCGTTAAGGGCAATACGCCGGCTTTCCTCTTTATTAAAAAAGAGGTGAAGCGCCCCGGCACCCAGGTCAAAACCATCCAAAATAATGTAACCTGTAAATACAGCTCCGATGAGCAGGAACCACCAGGTTTGATAATCAATGCCTATAAATGTCGCCATGTTGTTTAAGGTTAAAGGGAATCTGCCATTTCAATGTGTCGCGGACTATGGTCGATATTATGGTTATCATAAGGCCCGTGTTTTATTTTTTTATTTAAAAGGTAAATGAACAGGATAAATAGTATCACATAAACTACCGTGAATAATATCAATGAAAACATGATCTGTTCGGCGCTTACCGCCTGCGATAGTGCCTTTGATGTACGCAATAACCCGTAAACCACCCAGGGCTGCCTGCCAACTTCGGCACTATACCAGCCAACCTGGTTGGCAATTTGCGGCAGCAGTACTGAAAAGGAGAATATGTGCAGCAACCAGCGTTTTTGGAACAAGGTACCCCGCCACCACAAAAATGAGGCGTACAAAGTAAGCGCTATTAAAAACATGCCAATAGCGATCATGATATGGTAAGTTTGAAAAACGAAATTTACCGCGCCGGGTCTGTCTTCCGGTTTAAAATCGTTCAGGCCGGTTACCGGGGTTTTAAAATCGCCTTTGGTTAAAAAGCTTAAACCGCCCGGTATGGCGATACCTTTGGTTAGATTGTTCTTTTGGTCTACATAACCAAACAGAAACATATCTGCAGCTTTACTGCCATCAAAGTGCCCCTCTAATGCAGCCAGCTTGGCGGGTTGATATTCGGCAACCACTTCGGCAGAACTATGGCCTACCGCAAGTTGCGCTAACGAAAAAAAGGTGGCAACAGCCAAAGCTATTTTAAATGATATGCGGGCAAAATGCGCATGGCGGTTACGCTGCAGGTAAAACGCGCTGATGCTTAACACCAAAAACGCTCCGGCTAAGAATGAGCCTATCCAAACGTGCGTAAGCCGTGTTACCGATGATGGGTTGAACACCATCGCCCAAAAATCAGTAATTTCTGCCCGGGCATTCAGGCCTTTGCCTACAATATGATAGCCCGCCGGGGTTTGCTGCCACGAGTTGGCAACTACTATCCAGACGGCCGAAAACATGGAGCCCAGCGTAACCATTACCGTAGAAAAGAAGTGCACGCCCGGGCGCACCTTATTCCAGCCGAACAGCAACACACCCAAAAAGCCCGACTCCAGCGCGAAAGCGAAGATACCCTCAGCTGCCAGGGCGCTGCCAAAAACATCACCCACATATTTAGAGTACACTGCCCAGTTGGTACCAAACTCAAACTCCATTACAATACCCGTTGCCACGCCTATGCCAAATATCAACGCGAACACCCGCACATAAAAGCGCGCCATCTGCTCATAAATCTTTCTTCCTGTTTTAAGGTAGAGGCCCTCCATAATGGTCATGATCAAACCCAGCCCAATGCTTAGGGGCGGATAGATGTAATGGAATGCAATAGTAAAAGCGAATTGAATGCGGGCTAAAATTTCAACATTCATAATGTATTTATTTTGAGGATAATGCTACAGCCAAATGTCGTTACTGAACGTGTTGCTTCAATATCCTTGCAACCGCAAAATACAATTTAGAAAGTATACGAATTATAGATTTTAAAAAATCGCAATTGGTTTTGTATCAGCTTTTTTGTATAATAATGCCCTATCCGTAAAACAAATCAAAAAAGCCATCGTTATAAATACAGTTGATAAAACGGAGCCATCCGGATATTTTATCCCGATCAGCTCGATTTTATCAACTATAAATTTGTTTACTCAGTATTCGTTTAATATTGAGGTCAGTTAATAGTTAATTAGAAAATGTCAGATACGCGAGGTATCTGACATTTTTTTTGCACCTTATCCAAATCTTATATGCTCGAACGCCGCACACGCATACTCACCTTTACACTTATTGGCCTGGTAACCGGCTTCGTTTTGCTGTCGGTTTTTGTATCATATTTTCCGGAGAGCCATATCGACCTTGAATTTTCAGAGAGCGTACAAAAGTACCGCATGCCGATGCTTGATGTACTGATGAAACTGGTTAGCTATCCGGGTTACGCTTGGATATCCGTTACCATGACAGCCGTTATAGCCGTTATGTCTTTGGCATTCAAGCACAAAAAAGAAGCGCTTTTTACTATGCTTACCCTACTTCAGGCTTGGTTAGCACCGTTATAAAGGCTGCGGTTAACAGGGCAAGGCCCTCAAAAGATATTGTGCAGGTGATTGAAAAAACCGTTCAGCAAAGTTTCCCGAGCGGGCATACGCAGTTTTACGTGGTATTTTTTGGCTTTATGGTGATTGTAATGCTTACCCGGCGGTCGCTCCCCGCGGCATTGCGTATACCGGTTATCGTAATTTCGCTCGCTTTTATATTTATCATCCCTTTCTCGCGTGTTTACCTTGGCGCGCACTGGTTTACTGATGTGCTCGGCGGCTTTCTTTCCGGCCTGATATGCCTTTGGGTATTGGCCTGGTTTTACCTCCGCAAACGCAGCGATGCTGTTTAATTAACCCAATATTTCCTTAATATCATCAGCCGACAAGGATTTAATAAAACTTTCCTCAGTGGTAATAAGTGAACGGGCAACGCTTAACTTGCGGTTTTGCAGGGCCAGTATTTTTTCCTCAACCGTATCCTTGGTGATGAATTTATAGATGAACACGTTTTTGGTTTGGCCGATGCGGTGCGTACGGTCAATAGCCTGTTGTTCAACCGCCGGGTTCCACCACGGGTCGAGGATAAAAACATAATCGGCTTGCGTAAGGTTGAGGCCTACGCCACCCGCTTTTATAGAGATCAGGAACACACGTGTTTTTTCATCCTCCTGGAAACGCTTAACCACATCGCCGCGGTTTTGCGTACTGCCATCCAGGTACACATGCGGCACGCCTTGCTTTTCCAGGTGCTCACGGTATAAGGCCAACTGCTTAACAAATTGTGAGAATATCAACACTTTGTGCCCACCATCCAGTACGCTGGCCAGCGTGTGCACTACGTTCTCGAACTTACCCGAATCGCCCTCATAATCCTGATCGATCATAATCGGATGATTTGCGATTTGCCTTAGCTTTATAAGCCCCTGCAATACCTGTATCTGCTGCTTGGCATAAGTACCATCCTCAATGCTTTTGAGCAACTCATTACGGTATTCTGATTTTATTTTTTCGTACACCTCGGCCTGCTCCTCGCTCATCTGGCAATAGAAAAGGTTCTCGGTTTTGGGCGGCAGTTCTGTGGCCACCTGCTCTTTGGTACGGCGCATTACAAACGGCTTTATTAACGCTTGCAGGCGGCGAGCCTTTTCCTCGTCCTTTTTCTTCTCTATCGGCGTAACAAACTCATTCTGAAAAAACTGTTGGGTGCCCAATAAACCGGGATTGATGAACGACATTTGCGTCCACAGGTCATTAACCGAATTTTCTACCGGGGTACCGCTCAGTATCAGCCTGAAGCGTGATTTAAGTTGCTTTACCGCCTGGTATGATTTGGATGACGGGTTTTTGATGTTCTGGCTTTCATCCAATATAATATAGTCGAAAAAGAAGCTCTTGAACAGCTCAATATCAATCCGGCTGATGCCATAGGTTGTTACTACTACATCATAGTTCTTAAACACCTCCGGCGATTTATAGCGAAAAGTACCGGTATGCACCATCAGCTTCAGCTTCGGTGCAAATTTGCGCGCCTCGTTCAACCAGTTATATATCAGCGAGGTCGGCATAATCAGCAATGAGGTACTGTGCCCGCCTTCGGCTTCGGTATCTTCTTTATGTTTTTGCAGCAGCGCCAATGTTTGTATGGTTTTACCCAAACCCATATCATCGGCAAGGCAGCCCCCAAAGTGGAAATCCTTTAAAAAATGAAACCAGTTGTAACCCGCTTTTTGGTAAGGGCGTAACACACCGGCAAAATCAACCGGCATGGGCACATCTTCCAACGCTTCAAAATCGTTAAGGCGTTGTAGTTTACGCGTCATTGCCAGGCCTGCCATTTCACCATCGGTTAATTCGCTTACCAGGCCTAAATGATGGCGGCGCAGTTTCAGGTCCTCGCCGCCCTCGCTAAAGTGCAGCAGGTTGCCGTATTGCGAAAACCATTTTTCGGGTATAACCGCAATCTCACCCGATGGCAGTACAAACTCGCGCTTGTGGTTAAGTATGTGGTTTTTTAGCTCAATAAACGGAATGCGGTACGGACCGAAATACACCACGGCATTGATATCAAACCAGTCGTTATTCTCTTTTATCTCCAGGTCTATCTTGGTATTGCCGAAGATGTATCTTTTCTGACCGTCGGGCTGCTCTATCTCAAATCCTTCGGCGGTAAGCTTATCGTGATATTGGTTGAGCCATTCAAATACCGAGAATGATTGATCGGCGTCATCATCGCTATGCGCTATTTCAAGGTTTTGAAATAACGATGAAGCTGTTTTTAACCCCCGGGCTTCCAGCAAAGCCATTTTATTACGCTCCCAGGTGGTTGAGCGTTTTATGCGATGAAAAATATAATCATCACCATTTTTTTCGATACGCACCGAAACATGCCTACCATCCCCATAAGGGAAAACGTAACCGGCGTATTTAAAATACAATTGTAACTGCGATTTGCCGCCCTCTACGTAAATAGGTTTAAGCACCGGCCGTGCATCATATTTTTCGGTATTGATGGTGAAGCCTTCGGCATAAACGTTCTGCTTTTCAATTAGCGGCGCCACAAAACGCTCAAAGTATGATTGCTCTGAGCTTCGCGGAATAGCGATGTAGCGCTTGTTTAAAAACGGCAGGAGCTTTTTACCTTCAATGTCCTTGTCAAAATAATACAGGGTATCATCAAGCAGCATCCAGGCGGGGTGGTTGCAAATGATCTCGGCATTCTTAAACATGAACTCGATCCGCATGCCCTGGAATTTGATGGTGGGAAAATAACGTATCTCCGTATCATCACGCCTGAAATGGAATAATACCGATGCCGGCTCACCTGCAATATGCAGCTCCTTTTCAGCGGGGTAACCCTCCTTGCTCATCAGGTAAATGTTTTTGCTGCTAAGCAGGTTCAGCGCTTCGGCCATCCGTTTTTCTATCTTAGGGCGAATGGTATCAAATAACTGCTCGTTAAACACTTTGGCAAAAAACTCGAAGGGGCGTATCGGCTTTTTATAAAAGCGTTTAATCACATTACCCTGCTCCATCTCCTCCAAAAGCTTAATCAGCTTCAGGTCGGTTTCATCAATACAATGGTTAAACTCCTGCGCGGTATTACTGAAAAGGCGCTGATGGGTTAGCGAAAATTCGCCGTTAGGATTAAGCTGAACAATGTGCGGTTCAATAACATAGCCCAGGTAATCATGCCTGGCAATGGCATAAATAATTTTGCAGGGCTTGGTGCTGTCTACGCGTAACATTGATCTTTCAGGGTAAAAATTAATGTAAGCTACAACAACAAAAAATTCAAACGTAATCAGAATTTCGCTGAATACGAAGTTTTACAAGCGATTTTTTTGTGCACGCAAAATCCCGGTTTAAATCTGATAAAAAATTGGAACGGGTTTGACGGGCAGACAGTTTATCCCTGTTGCTTATGATACCGAAAAACCTTTTGGCTTTCGGGGCAAAAATGTACTTTTGCTCACTTTAAATAAAACGGGCTATGCTTAGAACTCATACTTGCGGCGAATTAAATATCAATAGTTTAGGCCAAACGGTAACCCTTTGCGGATGGGTACAAAAATCGCGCGACCTTGGTGGCACCACCTTTATTGACGTTCGCGACAGGTTTGGTTTAACCCAGCTGATACTCAATGCGGATACCGACGCTGAATTGCGTGAGAAGGCACGCAGCCTTGGCCGCGAATTTGTTATTAAAGTAACCGGCAAGGTGCTTGAACGTACCAGCAAAAACCCCAAAATACCAACCGGCGATATTGAAATTGCCGTTGAGGAATTAGATATACTAAACGCTGCCAAAATACCTCCATTTTTGATTGAGGATGAAACTGATGGCGGCGAGGAGCTACGCGCCAAATACCGTTACCTCGACCTACGCCGTAACCCGATACGCCAAAACCTCATGCTGCGCCACCGTATGGGGCAGGAAGTACGCAAATACCTTGATGCGCAAGGTTTTATGGAGGTTGAAACCCCGGTGCTCATTAAATCGACCCCTGAAGGCGCCCGCGACTTTGTGGTGCCAAGCCGCATGAACCCGGGTGAGTTTTACGCACTGCCACAATCACCGCAAACATTTAAGCAATTGCTTATGGTGAGCGGGTTCGACCGTTACTTTCAGATCGTGAAATGTTTCCGCGATGAGGACTTGCGTGCCGACCGTCAGCCGGAATTTACCCAGATAGACTGCGAGCTTTCATTTGTGGAGCAGGAAGATATATTGAATATTTTTGAAGGCCTTACCCGCCACCTGTTCAGCGTAGTTAAGGGTATTACTTTAGATACCTTCCCGCGCATGCAATATTCGGATGCCATGCGCCTGTATGGTTCAGATAAACCGGATGTGCGTTTCGGTATGCAGTTCGTTGAGCTGAATGATGTGGTTAAGGGAAAGAATTTCGCCATTTTTGATAATGCCGAGCTGGTAGTTGGTGTTAATGCCAAGGGCAGCGCCGGTTATACCCGCAAACAGGTTGATGAACTGACCGACTGGTTAAAACGCCCGCAAATTGGCGCTACCGGTTTGGTGTACTGCCGGTATAACACCGATGGTACGTTGAAATCATCGGTTGATAAATTTTACAATGAAGACGAGCTGACCAACTGGGCAGCCGCATTTGAAGCCGAACCGGGCGACTTAATGCTGGTGCTTGCCGGCCCGGCCGATAAAGTGCGTAAGCAATTAAATGAGCTTCGCCTGGAGATGGGTGGCCGTTTAGGCTTACGCGATAAAGATAAATTTGCGCCGCTTTGGGTGGTTGACTTCCCGCTACTGGAGTGGGATGAGGAAAATGGCCGTTACCATGCCATGCACCATCCGTTCACTTCGCCTAAGCCTGAGGATATCGCTTTGCTTGATACTGAACCCGGCAGCGTACGTGCCAACGCGTATGATTTGGTGATCAACGGTACCGAGATCGGCGGCGGCTCTATCCGTATCCACGAAAAGTCATTGCAATCATTAATGTTCAAGCACCTGGGCTTCTCCGCCGATGAAGCGCAAAAGCAATTCGGCTTTTTGCTGGACGCCTTTGAGTACGGTGCGCCTCCGCATGGTGGTATCGCCTTCGGTTTTGACAGACTGTGCTCTATCTTCGCCGGTTTGGACTCTATCCGCGATGTAATCGCCTTCCCTAAAAACAACTCGGGTCGCGATGTTATGATCGATTCACCGTCGACTATAGCCCCTGAGCAAATGAAGGAATTAAGCATCGCTACAACAATTAATTAAGCCCTGTAGCGTTTTGCTGCAAAGTTACGTTAGTTGTAAAAAAAGATATATGAGCAGATTAAAATACATATTTGGCGCCTTAGCGATAGTAATGATGGCTTTTGCAGCTTGTAAAAAGGATAGCGAAAATGACGCATCAAAGCAAGCGGCGAAAGATGACCAGGATATTCAGGCTTACATTAAAACCTATAACGACACAACAAAAAGTGCTAAAATTAATGCTACAAAGGACGAGAACGGCATTTATTATGAAATATTAAAAACCGGCACCGGCGCTTATCCAACGGTAAATTCTACCATCAGCATTAATTATACTGGTAAGCTGTTAAACGGCACACAATTCGACAAAGGAAATACCAGCTACCCGCTGGTTGGTTTTATAAAGGGCTGGCAATTGGGAATTCCCCGTATCAATTCGGGCGGCCGTATTTTATTGCTCATTCCATCAGGACTTGCATACGGCGCTAATGGTAAGGGCACCATTCCGCCAAACGCACCATTGATTTTTGTGGTTGACTTACTTAACTTCAAATAATATACCGTTCTAAATATTATCTTTAAGGCAAAACTTCATTAATGAAAAAGTTTTGCCTTATTGCTTTCTCCCTGTTCTCGTTGGCCGTATCGGCTCAAAACACCAAACTTAAAGTAACAGCCGCCGCTAAGGCTGATGCCTTGCAAGCCAAATTGGTTGCCTGGCGGCGTGATTTTCACCAAAACCCCGAACTGGGTAACCGCGAGGTGCGCACATCGGGCATCATAGCCAAACACCTGCAAAGCCTGGGTATTGACGTTAAAACAGGTATTGCTACGACGGGGGTTGTGGGCATACTCAAGGGTGGTAAGCCAGGCCCGGTAGTAGCCCTGCGTGCCGATATGGATGGCCTGCCGGTTACCGAACGCGTTAACCTGCCATTCGCCTCAAAAATAAAAACTACTTATAACGGACAGGAAGTGGGTACTATGCATGCCTGCGGCCACGATTCGCATATGGCGATACTGATGGCGGTTGCCGAGGTGCTTTCGTCAATAAAAAAAGACCTGACCGGTACTGTAAAATTCATTTTTCAACCGGCTGAAGAAGGCGCTCCGTACGGCGAAAAGGGTGGCGCTGAAGAAATGGTAAAACAAGGTGTACTTACTAACCCTAATGTTGATGCCATATTCGGGTTACATATTAACTCCAGTTTAGAGGTGGGCACTATAACTTGTCGCCCGGGCGGAACGATGGCTGGTGTTAACGATATGATGATCACCGTAAAAGGTAAATCATCACACGGGGCTTATCCGTGGCAAAGTATTGACCCGGTGGTTGTTTCAGCGCAGATTATCAGTAGCCTGCAAACCGTTGTAAGCCGTAATGTAAACTTAACACAAAACCCGGCTGTGGTAACCATAGGCGCCATTAAGGGCGGTACAAGGTTCAATATCATTCCGGAGGCGGTGGAGATGCAGGGCACCCTGCGCTTTTTTACCGGTGCGGATGAAAAACTGATCACCCAACGGGTAAAACAGATAGCCGAGAAAACGGCTGAAGCGTATAACGCTACCGCCGATGTAAAAATTCCGTATAGCAACCATTACCCGGTAACTTATAACAATCCGGAATTGACAGCCAAAATGCTGCCCACGTTGCAGGGCACGGCAGGGAAAGATAAAGTGCTGCAGGTACCTCCCGTTACCGGCGCCGAAGATTTTAGCTTTTACCAGGAAAAAGTGCCAGGCATCTTCTTCTTTCTAGGCGGAATGCCAAAAGGCGGCAACGCACTCACCGCCCCGCCGCATCACACGCCCGATTTTTTTATTGACGAAAGCGGCTTTACCCTCGGCGTAAAGGCCCTGTGCAATTTAACGCTGGATTATATGGCAGCTGCCAAAAAATAACAAATCGTATGCGCAACTTAAACTTATCGCTTTTACGTATCTACTGTGTATTATTTGAGGCATCCGCACAGAGAAAAGACCTTTCTACTGTAGAAAACGCTATAGTTAGCGAGGCAAAAGTACTTTACAATTCAGAATGGGCATCGTGGTATGGCACTGACATATTTATGGCTGCCTGTAAGGATAAGGCCAACACTCAAGGCGGTTATTTATCTAAGTTGAAATATTTAACAACCAAGCTTGCTAAAATGAAAAAGGCCATCCTCGTTAAAACATTATTAATGCTAACGCTGCCGATCACTCTTATTTGCAGCCAAATCAGCTTAGCTAAAAGCATCGCCCATAAAAACGTTATTGTTGATAGCATTAATAAAGAGTACTTACCTATCAGCAAAATGCGTATTTGCGGTAAGTTGCCCATGGAAAGTAACCTAAAGAAGCTTAAGGCCTTATTTGGCAAGCCGGATAGCATTGTAACGCCTGATATGAATAATATTTGCACATCTTATTATGAGCGTAAGTTTGAATATTACTATACTAAAGGCATCTGTTTTGAAAAGTATGGCGATGCCGTAGTGTTCTCCTCGGTAAATTTTACCCGCAACCCAAATACTTTTTTGGCCTTTGATAAAATCAGGTTGGACGGAAAGACCCACCTCAACGATATAAAAAAGAATTTTCCCGGTGCCGATGTTACGGATATTAAAACTGCGGACGGCACGTACACCGGTGTAAGACTGGCACTTTCAAAAACAATGAGCGATGATTCGCTCTTATTACTTTTTGATAAGAAAACGGGCGTGTTGGCTCAAGTAAGCTATTACATGCCTTGTTAACAAAATAGAAAACAAATGTCATCGCACCATGTAGTACGCGAAAAACAGGAGCCGGCCTTGCTGGTGCTTGGTTTAAATACCTTTTCGGACGAGTTACTGGGGCAGTTACTGGAATGGAGCCCGACGGTTATTGCTACGCCCGAAACGGCAGAACAATTACATGCCTTTGGTATTAAGATAGATTGGCTGATAACGGATAATGCGGATGTTGACCTGCAATCAGACGTTGAGCTAATGCCCGCCGGCGCTGATGATATGGCTGTGGCGGCGCTTAAGTTCCTGGTTATGCACGGTTATCCGGCGGTTAACATCATAACGGACGAGGTGCAGCTAAAAGATTTTATGTTTTTTGCCGACAAGATAAACCTGGTTATACTGCATGACAAAGAACGTATTTACGCTGTACAAAGCGGCTTTAGCAAATGGAAACCGGCCGGGCAGCTCATCCGGCTCCTGTCTCATCCGGGTGAGCTGCATACCAGCGGGCTAGAAGCAATTGGCGGCGGCAGTTTTAAAACCATACACGATGGCTTCATCAGTTTACAGTTCGATCTGCCGCAGCTTTTCATTGCCGAAGAGTTATAGCTATAACCCGTAAGCATCCATTGCTTCGTCCTCATCATCTCCCTCGGCGGGAGATTGTTTTATACGGGCAACTTCATCCTCTTCCATGGCTTCAATAGCATGTTTTTGCGCATCCGGATTAAACTTTGCTGCACCTTCCTCCTCATTTAAATTACCGCTGCGGTAATTTAAATCATCATGATTATTATCCATACGTCAACAATTTGGTTTATAATTACTGACACAACATTTAATACCGTTATTAGTTTCACTATCCGTTGGCCTATCATTGCCCGTTGATGACTGTGCGCTAACATTATAAAATAATTTAAGTAGCGTTAAACCGTTTATCTATTTTATAGTCGTATAAGGTATAACAGCGAAGCTGTTAGTCAATAACATTAAGATGAAAAGATCATATAGAAATTTGCTTTATGTTGCTTTAAGCGGGCTGCTTTGTTCGTTTACGGTATTTAGCGCCGACGCACAACGCGCCGGACGCGGAGGCGGTGGTGGCGGAGGTATGCGTGGCGGCGGTGGCGGCAGCGTAGGCGTTTCTCGCCCTTCATTTGGTGGCGGCGGCATGTCTCGCCCTTCAATGAGCTCAGGTAGCTCACGCCCTTCATTCGGTGGTGGCAGCTCAAGGCCATCATTCGGCAGCGCTACGCAAGCGCCGCGTATGTCGTCTCCAGGCACAAGGCCAGGTGTATCGGGCGGCTTTAGCAGGCCCGGTAACCGTGGTAGCGTTACATCAAGCGGTCGTTTCAATAACTACCAAGGCAGCCGTTTTAATAATTATGGCAACCGGGTTTACGGTCGCCCACCGTATAACGGACGTGGCTATTACAGCAACCGCTACTATGGCAATCGTTACTATGGCAACCGGGGTTACTATGGCCGCGGATACTATGGCGGCGGTGGCTTCTATTATCCTTACCGTGGCTTTTACGCTTCATACTATATGCCACACATTGGCTTTAGCATAGGTGTGCTGCCTTTCGGATATTATCCGTTTTACTGGAACAACGCACAGTACTATTACAGCGATGGCTTATACTACCAACAAAGTACTGATGACCAGTATACTGTTGTTGAGCCGCCGGTAGGTGCAGAAATAAAAGAGATACCTGAAAAAGCGCAGTCTATCGTGATCAATGGCGTTCAATATTATGAATTGAATGGGGTATATTACCAGCCCGTAACTAAAGATGACGGTACCACCACTTACCAGATTGCCGGTAAGGATGGTGAACTGAATACCGACGAGGGTTACAACGAACAACTGCCTTTAGTTGGCGATATAGTGGTTGATTTGCCGCCCGATACACGCAAGGTAAAGCTTAACGGCGAAAAACTGTATGTTGACCAAATGGGCGTGTATTACAAGGAAGACCGCGATGCTAACGATAAAAAGGTTTACAAAGTGGTTGGCGTTCCTGAGAACAACAACGATCAGCCGGCCGCGGATAGCACCGGCGACGAAGAAGAGGATCAATAAAAATTTTAATAGTGATTATATAGTTGAGCGGATGGGCACTAAGATGTTCATCCGCTTTTTATGATAAAGGCGACTATTTAAAAAAATGCCGCCATTATTTATGGAATTAATACGGATGCTAAAAAAGCTGCTGTATAATATCATCGTTGCTAAGCCCTTCGGCCTCGGCATGGTAACTACGCACTATGCGGTGGCTTAAAATAGGCTTGGCTATGGCCTGTACATCCTCAATATCCGGCGAATACTTACCGTTGATAACCGCATGGCACTTAGCGCCCAGTATTAAAAACTGCGATGCCCGCGGGCCGGCGCCCCAGTTTAACAAACGCTTTATCTGCGGCGTTGCAAGCTCGCCGTTAGGGCGGGTTTTACCTACCAGACGAACAGCATATTCTAAAACATTATCGGCCACAGGTATGTTGCGCACCAATTGCTGAAAGTAAACTATCTGCTGCGCGTTGAGCACGTGGTTAACTTCGCTTTTTAGGGTGCCCGTTGTGTTTTTAACTACCTGTAGCTCCTCAGCAAACGTTGGGTAGTTTAGTGTTACGTTAAACATAAACCTGTCCAACTGTGCCTCAGGCAATGGGTAAGTACCTTCCTGCTCAATGGGGTTCTGGGTAGCCAGTACAAAAAACGGCTGTGCCAGCTTATGGGTAACGCCTGCCGCGGTAACGGCTTTCTCCTGCATGGCTTCGAGCAGCGCCGCCTGTGTTTTAGGCGGCGTACGGTTTATCTCGTCAGCCAGTATAATGTTTGAAAATACAGGCCCGTGTATAAATTTAAAATTGCGGTCTTCGCCTAAAATCTCCGCGCCGATAATGTCCGATGGCATCAGGTCGGGCGTAAATTGTATACGCTTGAAATCGAGCTGTAACGCGCTCGCTACGGTTTGCACCAGCAACGTTTTGGCAAGCCCCGGCACCCCAACCAACAGGCAATGCCCGTTGCTGAAGATAGATACCAGTACGTACTTGATCACTTCATCCTGCCCTATAATTACCTTGCCTATTTCGGCACGGAGTTTTTTATAGGCCTGGCATAAAGCATCAGCTGCCTCAACGTCTGATTTGTATTGCATATTAATTAGTTGGCTTGCGCAGTAGTAGTTGTTGCCGTTGACCAGCCCTTAAGCTGCGGACAAGCCGCATTTTCATCGTCAATACGAATGTATGTTTCTTTACGCTTGCGCTCAAACCACTCGCTTATCATACGGTTCATTTTGGCATTGTAAGCCTGTTCTTTCAGTTTCGGAAAGTCCTTTTCAATACTGGCCTTATGCGCATCTGTTACTGATTTCAGGTAGAGTATTTTATAGTTCTTCTTGCCATCCTTCTCCGTTAACAACTGAGGTTTTGAAAACTCGCCTACTTTCATGGTATCAATAACCAGGGCAACCTGCGGGTCAAGCTTATCGGTTGGTATCATTGTACTGCGCGATTGTACATCCTCAAGGTTCAGCATCATGCCGCCGTTGTACTTGGTGTCCTTATTGTCTGAATAGTAAGCCGCGGCGCTCGAGAAATCGATAGCCTTATTCTTTTTCATCATGGTATAAATACTATCGGCCATGTGGCTTGCGCGGGCAAGGCTTGGTTCGGTAGTAGCGGGTATAATCAATATATGGCGTACGTGTACCTGCTCGCCACGGCGTTCAATCACCTGTAAAAAGTGAAAACCGAAGTCGGTTTCAAATACCGGCGATATTTCGCCTGCCTTCAATTTAAATGCGTAAGCGGCAAATTCCTTAACATAGCTGTTACGGTCAGCAAAACCCAGGTCGCCACCTTCGGCAGCCGAACCGTCCTGAGAATATAAGCGCGCAAGGGAGGCAAAATCTTCACCTTTTTTTACACGGGCGCGCAAGTCTTCGGCCTTTTGCTTATAAACAGCTTTCTCCTCTTTGGTTAGCTTTGGCTGAAAAACGATCTCGCCAACCTCAACTTCTTTGTTTATTGTTGGCAGGCTGTCCTTTGGTATCTTTTCAAAATACTCTTTTACCTCCTGCGGGGTAACGTTCAGCTTTTCAATGATCTTTTCGCGCATACGCTGGGCGATCATCTGCTCACGCAAATCATCACGAATTTCGTCTTTATACTGTATTACTGAACGGCCTAAAAAGCCCTCCAGTCTTTCCTGGCCGCCCGCCCGTTGGATAGAGTATCGTATCCTGCGGTCAACTTCATTATCAAGCTCTTCGTCTTTTACCTGTACGCTATCAATAATAGCCTGCTGGCCAAGCAGCTTTTGGCTTATCAGGGTTTGCATTATCTGGCACTTAATATCCGGGTTGGGTGTACCGCCCTCGGCCATAATGCGTGCATATTGCAGCTCAATATCTGATAAAAGTATCGGGCTGTTACCAACCACGGCGGCAACCTTATCAAGCGTTTGTTTTTGCGCGAACGCGGTACCTGCCATCAGCATTAACCCTAAGGCCACCTTCGCAATGTTTTTGATGTATCTTAATTTACTCATTCTGTATCGGATAGCTATCCTTTAAAAAAACACGAATTTCGGTAAAAAATTGTTAATTACCGCGTTAAAATAAATATGCAACTTATTATTGTGCTAATATGCCCATAAAGCGTTAAAGCGTTTAATTACTTTTGTTAAAATTTGTTAAAGTGAGAGTAGAAGATACAGCAGCATACCGGTATTTGTATAACGAGGACATCTTTTTGCTGAACAGCGAGAAACATTTGTTCAACGGTGAACCGCTGACTATTGAGCCAGAAAATACGAAGGCGCAATACGAACCTGAAGCTGAAACGTTAGCCCAAACCGTAAAGGCATCGCCAATTCCATATCTCGGCCAAAATAAAAAAAGCCTGCTTGTTTTAACGCACTATACTGATTTCTCCTTTATTGCCCCCGATCATCAGGCCGCTCTCGAGGCTACCCTAAAACGTAAGGATTATACGATTGATGATATCGCCATCGTTAATACTGCCGGTAGTGATGGAATGACTTTGTCTGCACTACGCGAGCAACTTAACCCATCAAAATTACTGGTGCTGGGTAATCAGGCTGCAATGGCTGAATTAAGCGAATTAACATTTAACCAGCCGCAGCAATTTAACAACCTGCCGGTGCTGATTACTTTTGCTTTTGGCGAGATGATGACCAGCAACGAGAACAAAAAGGCCTTTTGGGAACAGGCTAAAAACTTTTAAACAAACATGCACAAACTTGTATTGGCTACCAATAACCGCCACAAGCTGGAAGAAGTAGCGCAGATGACCGGTAATAAAATTGAATTACTTACCCTGGCAGATATAGGCTTTACCGGCGATATAGACGAAACAGGCGTTACCTTTGCCGAAAACGCTTTAATAAAAAGCCGCTTTATTTACGACCGTTATGGCATAAATTGCTTTGCTGATGATAGCGGACTGGAAATAGATGCCCTGAACAGCGAACCGGGTGTTTACTCGGCGCGGTACTCGGGCGTACATGGAGACCATGATGCCAATATGGATAAGGTGCTCAAAAATTTGGAAGGTGTACATAATCGGTCGGCACGCTTTCGTACTGTAATATCGTTAATATGGGAAGGGCAGGAGCATTTTTTTGAGGGTACAGTTGAGGGAACCATAAGGCAGGAGCGCGCGGGCAACGGCGGGTTTGGTTACGACCCGATATTTGAGCCGCTCGGCCATACCATCACCTTCGCCCAAATGAGCACGGAAGAAAAGAATGCCATAAGCCACCGCGCCCGGGCACTTGATGGATTGGTGAAGTTTTTAGAGACTATTGATAAAACCGGCGGGCAATAAATTTATGTATGTTTGATTATGCGTAACCCGTTAAAGCATCAGGAAACTATTGATTACCTGCTTAAAATTGTTTGGCAAAATATGGCCAATCGCTATAACCAAATTGTTATTGAGCATGGCATCACCCAAAAAATAGGTTACCTGCTTATAAATATTGATGAAACAGAAGGCACAACCGTATCGCAGGCGGCGCAGTTGCTTGGCCTAAAATCAACCAGCCTGTCGCGCATGCTTAATCACCTGGAAACAACCGGACTGATATACCGGGAAACTAATTCGGGAGACAAACGTTCGGTTAAAATATACCTTACCGCCGAAGGCAAAGAAAAACGGCAACTGGCGAGGCAGGTGGTTAAACAGTTTAACAATTACCTGAATAGCCGCATTAACGAAAAAGAACGCGAGTACCTCAGCAATCTGCTAAAAAAAATAAATACACTCACCTCAAACTACGACCCTGATAAACATTAACACGGCTAAAATAAAGCCACGGCAATAGCGTTAAACGTTAAAAAGTGTTAAGCTGCTGTTTTTGAATTATAAAACGATAACTTTGCTGGTTGAGATATCAAAATGAACAGGATACTGTTGGTTATATGCTGCTTTGCGGCTGTGGTGATTGCCACAGGCTGTAAAAAATCATTAGTAGGGGCCGAGAGGTACCGCGAGCAGGCACGCATAGACGATGAACTGATGCAAAAGTACATTACCGATAATAACCTGCAGGATGTAGCCAAACGTATTGATACATCGGGCGTGTATTATATAGTACTTAACCCCGGCAGCGGTAATGCCGTATTTACCAACTCAACCCGGGTTACCGTAGGGTACACGGCAAAGCTGTTACTTACAGGCCAGACGGTTGATTCTACAGGCACCTTCCATCCGTCATACACACTGGGCAGCGGCATCATCAGGTCGTGGCAACTGGGTATACCACAGGTGCAAAAAGGTGGCAGGGTACGCATCCTTACACCATCAAGGTATGCTTACGGGCCGTATGAACAGCCTAAATATGGCATACCGGCCAACTCACTGATGGATTTTGATATAACGCTGTACGACGTAACGAACTAACATAAATGAAATTAAAACTTTTTACATTCTTACTTTTATCAACCGCCATCTTCGCGTCATGCAATAAGGATAAGGTTTATCCCAACATCAAGGAGTATGACGATCAGCAGATCCAAAACTACATAAGCGCGAATGGCCTAAGCGCCGTGGTACGCGATACAAGCGATGGCGACACCTCTGGATTGTATTACCAGATCATAGATAAAGGGTTGGTTGATAGCCCGCGCATTCAATATGCTGACCGCGTTGCAATGGTTTATACCATTCGCAGTTTTGACGGGCGGTATATAGCATCTGATACCATTATTAATCACTATTATGGCTTTTTAGGCCAGTTCCAGGTATCTAATTTACCAAAAGGACTTCAGAATGCTATTTACAACGTGCTTAAATACAAAGGCGCAAGTGCGCGTTTGCTCATTCCATCGCGCATGGCATATGGCATTAATGGTTACGGATCAGGCAGTAGCAGCTCTGGAAACCGCATTGCCGGTAACCAATGCCTGGATTACTGGGTACGTATAGTAGCCGACCAAAAAGCCTATGACGACCTAAGCATCCAAAAATATGCGAATGCTAACGGTATAGGGCTTAACGGATATACTAAAACAGCTTCGGGGCTTTACTATAAACTTTCAGGCTCAGATACCGGCAAGGTTATAAATAAAACTTCAACCGTTGGTGTTACTTACGCTTTATATAACATGAAAAACACCAAACTGGATGAATCTACAACCAGCACTACTTTTGTAGTGGAGAACCGTGAACCCGCAATTCAGGAGGGTTTGTTAAAGGCCCATAACGGACAAAGTTTGTCTATTATATCGCCATCTCATTTGCTATACGGCTATGCGAGCAGCACTACCATCCCTGCCTTTAGCTGCCTTAGATGGGATTTTACCATAACCAGCGTAACAAGTAATGGCAGCGACGGTGGCGGTGTAGATTAATATATTATATTGATTACCATAATAAAAAAGCTCGACACTTTAGTGTCGAGCTTTTTTATTATGGTTCGGCTAATAGGTATTATTATACCCCCAATAGCAGTCTTGCCGGATCTTCGAGCAATTGCTTAACCCTCACCAGGAAGCTTACCGACTCACGCCCGTCAATGATACGGTGATCGTATGACAGGGCTAAGTACATCATCGGGCGGATAACCACCTGGCCGTTCACAGCCACAGGGCGCTCCACAATATTGTGCATACCCAGGATGGCTGATTGTGGCGAATTGATGATCGGGGTCGACATCATCGAACCAAATACACCACCGTTGGTGATAGTAAAAGTACCACCGCTCATTTCATCAATACCCAGCTTGTTTTCGCGGGCTTTACCTGCTAAGCGGATAACTTCTTTCTCAATTTCAGCCAGGCTCAGTTTATCAGCGTTACGGATAACCGGAACAACCAGGCCTTTAGGAGCAGATACTGCGATAGAAACATCAGCGTAATTGCTGTAAACAATTTCTTCACCCTCAATGCGTGCGCCAACCGAAGGCCAGTCTTTCAGCGCCTCGGTAACCGCCTTGGTGAAGAACGACATAAAGCCTAAGCCAACGCCGTGTTTTTCTTTAAATTTATCTTTGTATTTACTGCGGATCTCCATGATCGGCGACATATCAACCTCGTTAAAGGTGGTAAGCATCGCGGTTTCATTTTTAACGGCAACCAAACGTTTTGCAACTGTTTTGCGCAGCGACGACATCTTTTCGCGACGCTCGCCACGTTCGCCGGTTACAGCAGGAGCAGCGGCAGGCGCTGAAGCAGCAGGTTTACTTTCGGTTTTAGACGGAGCAGGCGCAGCTTTTTGCGCGTTCAGGGCATCCTCTTTAGTAATACGGCCACCTACGCCGCTTCCGCTTACTAATTGCGGATCAACGCCTTTTTCGGCCAGTATTTTACCTGCGGCAGGCGATGGAGTGCCCGAAGCATAAGTTTTTTGTGTTGAAGCCTCAGAAGCAGGTGCCGCCGGTGCAGATGGCGCAGCTTCTGCCTTTTGAGCAGGAGCAGGAGCCGAAGCACCACCGCCAGATATGCTGGCAACAACGGTGCCTATCGGTAAAGTATCACCTTCGGCAGCCAGGGTTTTTAGTGTACCGGCTTTTTCGGCAGTTAATTCAAATGTAGCTTTGTCTGATTCCAGTTCGGCAATGGCTTCGTCCATCTCAACGGCTTCGCCATCCTTTTTCAACCAGCGCGAAAGCGTTACCTCAGTAATGGATTCGCCCACCGGCGGAACTTTTATTTCGAGTGTGCTGCCACCTTGTGCAGGTTCAGCAGCCGGTGCAGGTGCCTCCGCTTGTTGCGCAGGTGCAGACGGCGCCGATTCGTCGGCTTTATCAGTATCAGCCGGAGCCGGGGAAGCAGCGCTTGCGCCTTCGCCATCCTCAATACTGGCCACCACAGCGCCGATGGCTAACGTATCGCCTTCGGCGGCAATAGTTTTTAAAGTTCCTGCTTTTTCGGCGGTTAGCTCAAATGTAGCTTTATCTGATTCTAACTCGGCGATCACTTCATCCATGGCTACCTGGTCGCCGTCTTTTTTTATCCAGCTCGACAGGGTTACTTCGGTAATTGATTCGCCTACCGGCGGAACTTTTATTTCTAAACTCATGATAGTAGTTATAGTTGTTTTATTTCTCAATAGTCCATGGTTTATACCCATGGTGATTTATGCTTTTCTCAGTGTATAAGTTAATAGTCCATGGTACATAAAATAGTTTTACTATTGACCATGGTCCATGGACTATCGCCTATAAATATCAATCCGCCCCGGTCTCCGCCATCTTCTTAGTTGTTTTGTCGATGGTTTTCTTTACATCTTTTTCGCCCGGCGTTTCAAATGCCTTGTTAATGATGTATAGCTGCTGCGCCGCGTGTTGCTTGGCATAACCTGTTGCGGTACTGCTGCCTTCGTTACGCGAGATAACATGGAGGTTGAATACACTGTCGTTGTGGAATTTACGGCAGATGTAAGGCCAGCCGCCCATGTTTTCAGGTTCTTCCTGTACCCAGATAAACTCCTTCGCTTTAGCGTATTTTTGTTTGATCTTCAGGATGTGGTGAACCGGGGTAGGGTATAATTGTTCAACCCTAACAATAGCTACATCCTTACGGTTATCGGTTTGCTGTTTTTCAAGCAGTTCGTAATATATTTTACCGGTACAAAGCAGTACGCGTTTTACCTTTTTAGGATCAGCCCATTCGTCATCATACAACTCGTGGAAACGGCCTTTGGTGAACTCCTCAATAGGCGATACGCATTTAGGGCTACGCAGCAGGCTCTTTGGTGTAAATATAACCAGCGGCTTACGGAAGCTGCGTTTCATTTGGCGGCGCAGTATATGGAAGAAGTTGGCCGGGGTAGTACAGTTGGCTACCTGTATGTTATTATCTGCGCAAAGTTCCAAGAAGCGCTCTATACGCGCTGAAGAGTGCTCAGGGCCCTGACCTTCGTAACCGTGCGGCAGCAACATCACCAAACCATTACCGCGTTGCCATTTAGTTTCGGCACTGGCGATATACTGGTCAACAATGATCTGTGCGCCGTTAAAGAAATCGCCAAACTGGGCTTCCCAAATAGTAAGGGCCTTAGGGTTAGCCAGGGCATAACCGTATTCAAAACCCAATACACCGTACTCAGAAAGCAGGGAGTTGTAGATATAAAACGGCGTATTACCGGCTACTGTTTCCAGTGGGGTATACTCGTTCTCGCTCTCGGCAAGGGTAAGTACCGCATGCCTGTGCGAAAAAGTACCGCGTTTAACGTCCTCTCCGCTCAGCCTTACCGGGTGACCTTCTTTTAATAACGATCCGTAAGCCAGCAACTCGCCCATTGCCCAATCGAACACGCGGGTTTCGTTAACCATTTTATTACGGTCTTCAAAAAGCTTTTCTATCTTCTTAAAGAATTCCTTGTCTTTAGGCAATTCAGTAATCGCACGACCGATCTCCAGCAAATCTTCTTCAGGCACTGATGTGTCAACCGGCAGCATCAGCTCCTTTTCGGTTGGCAAATGTAATCCTTGCCACGCACCGGCAAACATCGGCAACTGGTCAGTAAAGCGGTCCTGCGCCTTAACCTCATCCAGTTCCTTTTGCAATTGGGCACGGAATTGCTTTTCGTCATCCTTGGCAAATTGCTCAGTAACGCTGCCTTCGGCGATCAGTTTTTTCAGATACACCTCGCGCGGGTTTGGATGCTTCTCTATGGCCTTATACAACACCGGCTGGGTAAATTTAGGCTCATCACTCTCGTTATGGCCATAACGGCGGTAACATAGTATATCTATAAACACATCGTCGTGGAAAACCTGGCGGTATTCCATTGCCATATTGATTACGTAAGTCAAAGCCTCAACATCATCACCATTTACGTGGAACACCGGCGAAAGCACGGTTTTGGCCACATCGGTACAATAGGTGCTTGAACGGGCATCCTTAAAGTTAGTGGTAAAGCCTATCTGGTTGTTGATAACCAGGTGAATGGTACCACCGGTGCGGTAACCTTCCAGTTTCTCCATCTGCAATACCTCATACACAATACCCTGACCGGCAATTGAGGCATCGCCATGTATCAATATCGGCGCTATCTTGGTGAAATCGCCTTTGTATTTGTAGTCGATTTTTGAGCGGGTCAAACCTTCAACAACCGGGTCAACCGCTTCAAGGTGCGATGGGTTAGGGCACAGGCTCAAATGAACTTTTTTGCCATTAGCCGCCTCAATATCGGTTGAAAAGCCGAGGTGATATTTAACGTCGCCGCCAAATGGTGATTCCGAATCATAGTTCTTACCTTCAAATTCAGAGAAAATTTCTTTATAGGTTTTCTCCATTATGTTGGCCAGTACATTTAAACGGCCACGGTGCGCCATACCGATGATAAATTCCTCAATACCTATTTGCGCGCCTTTTTGAATTACCGAATCGAGGGCCGGTATCAAAGCTTCGGCACCCTCAAGTGAAAAACGTTTCTGGCCCAGGAATTTCGTACCCAAAAAGTTTTCAAATATTACCGCCTCGGTAAGTTTGTTAAGAATGTGCTTTTTATCGTCAACAGAAAAATCCGGTTTGTTGCGCTGTTTTTCCATGCGCTGCTCAAACCAGTTTATTTTTATGGGATTACGGATGTAACGATACTCAGCACCGATAGGGCCGCAATAGGTATCTTCCAGCAACTGATGAATATCGCGCAGCTTGGCTGCACCTAAGCCAACTTCAACACCGGCGTTGAAAACCGTGTCCAGATCAGCATTGCTTAAACCAAATGTTTCAAGCTCTTTACCCGGAAAATACTTACGACGCTCGCGCACCGGATTGGTTTTTGAGAACAGGTGACCGCGTGTACGATACCCGTTGATCATGTTCAATACGTTAATTTCTTTCAGAAAATGCTCTGGCGTATCTGCAGCAACAGCCTGTTGAGCCGGGGCATCCTTACCAAAATCAAAGCCTTCGAAGAATTTTTGCCATCCGAAATCGACTGATTCCGGGTCTTGTTTATAACTTTCGTATAAAGAATCGATGTATGAAGCGTTCCCGCTGTTTATATAGTCAAGGTCACTCATGGTGAATTGTATGTAAAATCAGTGCAAAAGTAAACATAACGTATTACAAACTTTCAATTTTATTTGTAAATGATACGCTTAACAGAACCGTATTCTAAAAAATGATTTAACAGTTACCAACATAGTAATGTTTATAACTATAACTCATTTATTGCATCGAGGTATATACCGGCCTGCTTATTTATTTCGTTTATTTCGTCCCTGTTCATTTTTTTGAGGATGTTGTACATCATCCCTATACGATGATTACCCTCAAGCTTATCGGCATTACGGTAAAAAAAGTCCCAGTACAAGCTGTTATAAGGGCACGCTTTATCGCCGGTTTTCTTTTTGTAATCATAGTAACAACTGCCGCAGTAATCGCTCATTTTATTAATGTAGGCTGCTGATGACACATAGGGTTTTGACGCGATAATACCCCCGTCAGCAAACTGGCTCATGCCACGCGTATTGGTGATCTCCACCCATTCAATCGCATCAATATAAATACCCAGGTACCAGGCGTCAACCTCGTCGGGGTTTAGTCCGGCAAGCAGCGCGAAGTTGCCAATAACCATTAACCGCTGTATGTGGTGCGCCCAGGCGTTGTTCAGCGATTGGCCGATGCATTTGCTCAGGCAGTTCATTTTTGTTTTACCCGTCCAAAACCATTCGGGCAGCTCGCCGCGGTGATCAAAAAAATTGAGCGTGGCAAATTCCGGCATTTTAGCCCAGTATACGCCGCGCATAAATTCGCGCCAGCCCAATATCTGGCGGGTATAACCTTCAACCTGCGCCAGGGTTATTTCGTGCTTGTTTTTATCGTAATGGGCCAAAACCTTACCTATGATCTCATGAGGCGCGATCATTTTTGAATTTTGCGCGAAGGAGATGCGCGAGTGGAATAAGCTGATATGCTGCTGCAGCATGGCATCCTCATATGTACCGAAGTGCGGCAACAGGTGCTCACAAAAATAATCGATCAGCTTAATCGCTTCCTTTCTGCTCAACGGCCATGGGAAATGCTTTTCATCAACCTCGCCAAAGTATTTTACCTTTTTGGCATCGATCATTTCCTTAAGCGCCGATACATCGTGGTTAAACTCGATGGCCGGCACCAAAGGCAATTTACCATCGTATTTTTTCCGGTTCTCGTGGTCAAAGTTCCACTTGTTGCCGAGTGGTTTGCTGCCTTGCATCAGTACCTGGTGTTTTACACGCATGCTGCGGTAAAAATTCTCCATTAAAAAATTCTTGTCGCCAAAAAACTCTTTAACCTCGTGTCGGGTAGTAAAAAAATGCTCGGTATCGGTTGATGATGTCTCTATTTTCAGCTTATTGCATATTTGCTTTAACTGTTCATCCAACCTATACTCGTCGGGCAGCAGGTATTCAAAGCGTTCTATCTTTTCTTCCGTAATTATACGTTTGATGTTTCCCTCAATGGTTTGCGTGTTATGTTTATCATCAAGATTGAGGTAAATTACCTCGTGCCCCTTTTTGGTAAGCTGATGGGCAAAGTTGCGCATGGCAGCAAAAAAGGCCAGTATTTTTTGCACATGGTGCATTACATACTCCTGCTCCTGCATTACTTCCATCATCACGTAAACCACATCTTCGTCAACCTTTTTAAACCAGCTGTGAGTGCTATTAAGTTGATCGCCAAGAATTAAACGCAGCGTTTTGCCCATGCAACTTCAACAGCGCATTCAAAGCAGGGTTTTAAAAAAGCGTTATGCAGATTGGTTTAAAATAGCGGAAACATTAAACGGCTGGTTCAGCTTCCTGCGCAGACAGCCAGGTGTCAATAAACGGGCTTTTGGTTTCGAGCTGCGATACCTGGCGGGTAATAAAGTTCTTGTTCTCGCGCGGATCATTGCCTACACCGGCTACAAATGCCCAGTTACCCCAGTTGCTGGCCGGCGAATAATCGATCAGTTTTTCTTCAAAATAAAGCGCGCCGCGGGTCCAGTCAACCTTCAGGTCGCGTACCAGGTACCCGGCAACTATTTGGCGGGCGTAATTGTTAATGTAACCTGTGGCGTTGAGCTGATGCATGGCGGCGTCAACATAAGGCACGCCAGTATTGCCGTTTGCCCATTGCGCAAATAAAGCATCCTGCTCCGCTGTGGTTTCGGGCGCACCAGCCTTAAATCCAGCTGCATCAAAAAATTTCTTTCCGTGCTTTTTAAACATAAAGCGGAAGTAATCGCGCCAAAGCAGCTCTAATATCAGCGGATTACTATTGCTTTGCCCTTCGTGGCGGGCCACTTCAAAATATACCCTGCGCGGCGACAGGCAGCCAAGGGCGAGCCAAGGCGATAGTTTTGATGTATTATCGGCGGCCGCCTGCGGGTTACGCGCGGCTTTAGCTTTAACAGGTGTGTTTGTAGTAAAATATTCGTCGAGCGCGGCGATACCCGCACACTCGCCCCCGGCAAAAGTTATCGTTGCACGCGGGTCATCAACCGGTTCATCCAGTCCCAGATCGGTAAGCATGGGCAGTTCACCGGCATCCGTAATTTCAGGGGTAATGATCTTTTCAGGCGTATCGGTTTCCGGTCTTACGCTGCTGTCGCGCTCAACCTTTTTTTTAAATACCGAAAAACTGTCGGGAATATCTTTTATCGGGAACGGCAAATCCTCTTTGTGGTATAAGGTGTGCCCGATAAAGTGTTTCAGGTTAAGTTTCTGTTTCCATAGGGCGGCTTCCACTTCTTCAGATATACCGGTTTCCAAAAAGGCTACTTCGCGGTGATGGTAAACCTCGTTTACCTGGTATTCGGCAGCTAATTGCGGGATGATCTCAGCCGGGTTGCCGCAGCGCATCAATAATTCGCCCCCAAGCTTACGCAGGTTATCGCGCAGGTTAGCTACCGATTGCAGCAGAAACCGGGCACGGAAGCTTCCGGTTTTTAAACGGCCGTGCTCATCAGGCGTAAAATAAACGGGATCGAAACAGTAAACGGGCAATACTTTATCGGCTTTGCGAGTAGCTTCTAACAAAATCTCGTTATCATGCACACGCAAATCATTTCTAAACCAAACCAGTATAATCCGTTCACTCATAGTTATCAGAACAACAACCTACCTCAGTATCACAAAAATGCAAAATATTTACCTATGTTTTTTATTGCATGGGTAATATTTGACACCCCATCAACATTAAAGCTGCCTGCCCAGCAATGCACGGCGCTGCGCTAAAATGTAGCCATGATGCAGGCCATCATGAAACGGCAAAAAACTGATGGCATCATCAATACTTTTTATCTCCACGCCGTAGCGGGTTATCCATGGGGTATAATTGCCGAATAAGCCCTCAGTGTAGTCCTGCTCTAATTGCGTTAATGTAGCGGTAAACAAGCCGCGGATCTCTTTTATTTCAGCTTCGCTGATGAATTTTTCGGGGCGGCTGCCGGGTTTATAAAGCTCATACAAATCCTCACTGATGCGCATTGGCAGCCCGGCGCGCAGGTAACAAACGCCTTGTTGAGCGGCAACAATGTGGCCCAGGTTCCAGGCAATATTGTTGTTAAAACCGGCCGGTACTTCGTTCAGCAAGTGAATGTCGAGCGAATCAATTAATTGCAGCAGCTGCAAACGGGGTTTTTGCAATATTTCTATCGCTTTTATCATAGTTAAATTGTTGGTGGTTAAAAGGCCTAAATTATTATTTATCCTTAACAGGAATCTCTTTATCCTGTCATAAAATAAACTTAACCGTATTAAGTTTACCTTTACAAAACTTAATGTTATCTATAAAAAACACATACGCTAAAAACAGCGACAGGTATATCGGCTCGTTCCTGGCCGTGTGGACGCTGTTTAACATTATACAAGCCTGTACGCTTGAGCTGCACAGCGATGAGGCCTATTATTGGCTTTATTCCAGGTTTTTAGACTGGGGCTACTTCGACCATCCGCCAATTGTGGCGCTGTTTATCCGTGCCGGCGATTTGCTGATGCACAATGAGCTCGGCCTGCGTTTTATCAATATATTTTCGAGCACGGCTTCGCTGTTTTTGTTATGGAAAACGGCCGAACGCTGCGGCGCATCAGCCAGGTGGTTTATACTGGTAGCCGGCGGTATGTTTACCCTGCACATCTACGGCTTTATCACCACGCCCGACGGGCCGCTGCTGTTTTTTACCGCCTTATTTTTTTACGTTTACCAGCGCTATCTGCAAAAAGACACCTGGCCGCAAGCGGTGTTACTGGGTATTATTTTAGCAGGACTATTGTACAGTAAATATCATGGGATATTATTGGTTGGCTTTACCATACTGGCCGATATTAAAATACTAAAGCGCGGCACTTTCTGGCTGATAGCTTTGATGGCGCTGGCTTTGTATACACCACACATTTTATGGCAGATCAACCATAACTACCCCTCGGTAGCCTACCACCTGGCCGATCGTTCTGAGAAAACCTACCGGTTTGATTACACTTTTTTTTATATGCTGTCACAGGTGTTAATGGCGGGTGTATTAACCGGGTGGCTGTTGTTTTATAGAGGATTCGCCCTGCGCGCTTCGGATAACTTCACACGTGTATTAAAGGTGAATTTTATAGGGACTATCCTCTTTTTTCTATTTACTTCACTGCGCGGCGAGGTACAACCGCAATGGACTATCATCGCCTTTGCCGCCCTGCTGACCTGGCTAAGTGCGCAGTTATCCGTCACCACCCCACCCAAATGGCTGCAACAACTGGCGGTAGCTAATATTATAATCATCGCGGTAATTCGCCTGCTGGTAATAGCACAACCCGCTCCGGTAAAGCAGGTGCAGGCTATCAAAAAATTCTTTGGGTACAAGGATTGGGCGCATACCATCAAGCAAAAGGCAGGCGATAGCTGGGTGGTAATGAATGATGGCTTTCAGTTACCCGCCAAGTATTGCTATTATAATAATACGCTTAAATGCTTCTCGTACGATTCGCGTTACTACCGCCTTACGCAGTTTGAAATATGGCCGCTGGAAGACAGCGTGCAAAACAAACGTGTGTTTTATGTAGCCCGCGAACCCGATAATGCCACTACCGATACCATTAGCACCGCCACAGGCAAGTGGTATACAGGATGGATTGACAGCCTGCGTACCTATCAGCGTGTAACCATTACCACGAACGAAAAAAAGCTGACGCTGAAACCGGGGCAGGCACATACGTTTAACTTAACAATTACTAATCCGTACCAATACCCTATCAGTTTCAGCAATACCGGCATCAAACAAAAGGTAATTTTAGAAGCCTGTTTTTTTGATGGTAAGCAGGAAGTGGATGTTCAGGTGGCTGACAATAGCTTTAATAAGTTGCAAATTAAGCCGGGGCGCAACGCGCACTTTGCCTTTACGGTAAAAGCACCGTCAAAAAAAGGGCGGTACGATATGCTTTTCTCCTTACACACAACACCTTTCAACGGAAACCGTAACAGTGGCTTTATAACTTTCGTGGTGGAATAGTACATTTGCGCATGTTGAAAAAACTTTACCTGTTTTTATTATTTATCACGATAAATACTGCTGCCTGGGCGCAGCAGAACCTTGATATACATTTTAATGCCCTCGGCTTTTTAGATAACCGCGAGTATAAGGCATTCATTCCGCGCTCACGTACATATTCGGGCACACGATTAGCTCTTGACCTGGGGTGGAACATTGACAGTGTTAACCGCTTTGTGGTGGGCATGAACGGCATACATGAATTTGGTGCCAAACCTTACTTTTTAAAAGTTAACCCGGTTGCTTATTATGAGTATCATGGCCAAAATTGGCTGTTTAATGCCGGTATGTTTCCGCGTGAGGGCCTGCTGTCCGACTATCCGCGATCTATATTGAATGATACCCTGCGTTATTACCGCCCCAACGTAGAGGGTTTGCTAACGCGATACACAAACGAGCATTTTACCGAAACCGTATGGCTGGATTGGGTAAGCCGCCAAACCGCTACCGACCGTGAACAGTTCCTTTTCGGGTTTTCCGGAAAGTTCAAACCATCCGTAAACGGCATGTTCTACCTATCGCACTATTTTATGATGCTGCATGATGCCGGTGCCGAGATAGCCGACCCTACACACCCGCTGGGCGATAATGGCGCGGCGCAGATCAAGCTGGGTTTGAATTTGACTAAATTAACCGGTCTCGACTCGTTAAGTGTTGAAGCCGGCGGCATGATGTCGCTTGAGCGCATGAACCGCGATATCGGTTTTCAAAACCACGCAGGCTTTGTGGCCGCCGCCTATTTCAGCTACAAGCGCATTGCTTTGTTTGATGAATTTTACGCCGGGCAAGGCCAGAATGTGATTTATGGCGACTCGTATTACCTTAAAAAGCTGTACAACCGTTTGGATGTGATCTATACGCCGTTCCTCTTTAAAAACATTAAGGGGCAATTTGTGTTCAGTTTTCACCAGTCGCCCGCGCACCTGAATGATAACCAGCAAGCTTTCCGCATAGTGGTTGACCTTGGCCGCAAAAAACTGGTTAACTTTAACTAATACAGAACCACCTGCGTTATGAGAAACAAATATTTTATACTGTTGCTATTGTTGTGCCTGGGCGGCAGTAAGCTGCATGCACAAAATTCGCAGTTCAGCGTTTGGGGGGCTTGGTTTCATACGCAAAAATTATCAGAACATTGGGGTTACGCGTTCGACGGGCAATTCCGCTCGGCTGATAAGGTTGACTATTTACGTAACATTTTACTCCGGCCATCGGTAGCGTATCATTTTAACAAGAACCAATCTGTAAACGTGGGTTATGCATATGTAACTACCAACGGGCGTACCCCGGATGGTGAAAAAACATTCAGGCCCGAAAGCCGAATATTTGAGCAGTTTACGCAGGTACATAAAGCAGGGGCAAGTATACAACTGTCGCACCGCTTCCGTTTGGAGCAGCGTTACCTGGGCGACTCGGCTGATGACCGTGACGATAATTATTTCGCCCAGCGTTTCCGATATTTTATCCGCGCTGTTATACCCATTAAACGCGATAGTAATTTTAGCAAAGGTACCTATATTGGCCTGCAAAACGAGGTGTTTTTAAATGTGCAGAACAAGGACAAGGTGAACACACACTTTTTTGACCAAAACCGCGCCTATGTGGGGTTTGGCTACCGCTTTAGCAAAAAGTTTGATATGGAGCTGGGCTATATGAATCAGTACACCAAAGCAGTTAGCAGCGGTACAGCAAATAATGTGGTTCACCTGGCTGTTTATACAAGGTTGTAGTAGCCTGATAAAGAAGCTAAACATGAATATCAAACCAAAGTTTATTGCAATTCCAAGTATCGTAATTGCCTTTTTAAATTTATCTGCCATAACCAGCTACACAGAAAAAGATTACTTTGGCATTAAGGAAATATCGTTCAATAACCGAAGCTATAAGTTATCCTGGAGCTCGCATCCATCTTTACAATATTATAAACAGGAATATCTTCCTGAAGATGAAACAGCCGATAAATTCAAGGATATGATTTTGATTGACTTTCTTCAAACTGATAAATCTTTAGAAGATGCTGTCAATGCACAGGTCAATACGCTAAAAATCCGCAAACAGTCAGACGCTGTTTGCAATTACCAGCTCAGCAAAAAAGGCAATGAGTACATCCTTGATTTTCTTATGAGCGAAGGCAGTGGATACAATTTAAAGCTGCTGGAATGGAATGCTTACCACTATAAAGAATACACAGATAAGTTCGGCAATAAAGGAATATTAATGTTTGGTTTTAGCCATAGGGCATATGATTCCGGAGCGGAAGAATTGATACAGAGCCTTGCTCAATATCGAAATAAACTATTAAATATTTTCGTCTCGCATCCAATACCCGAGATACAAATCAAGTAGTCAAAAAAGAGCGATGAGAATAATCTCATCGCTCTTTTTATTAAAAAGGGGAAAGGGAATTAAAATTTATGAATATCGCCGCTGCCTGCGCTTGATGACGATACATTGGTGGCGCCGCCTGTATAATATACGTCGCCGCTGCCTACTACGGATGCATCAACTTTTTGGCTGGCGTTTACGCGTGCATCACCGCTGCCGGCTACTTTAACCATGGTGCTTTGGGTAACCAGGTCAGAACCGGTAAAATCGCCGCTGCCCACTACCTTGACCGCCGATGTTTTGGCTGTCCCGCTTACCTTGATATCTCCTGAGCCGGATATGCTGCTCTCCAACTCGTTTACGGTTACACGGCCTGTAATATCTCCCGAACCGCTTAAACGCAAAGCAAGTTTATCGCCTTTGATGCCATTCTTAAAGAAGATATCGCCCGAGCCCGACATAGTGATACTGTTCAGGCTTTTGGCCGTTACATATATCGCGATCTTTTTGTTGCCCATGCTCCAGCCCCAGTTACTGTTCTTGCTATAAATTTTTAATGTGCCGCCATCAACCTCGGTGATGATCTTGCCAATCACATCAGATGGCGCTTCAACTTTAACTGATTCGGTAGATCCCTGTGTAATATATACATCCCATGAACCCGATGCCGACACGGCGTTAAAGCCCGAAAGATGGCGATCCTCGGTCGTTTGTACTGAGCGGATAGCGGCGTTATGATTAATGTTTGATGCTTGAGTGACTGCGCTGCTGCCGGCGATTAGCAAGGTGGCCAGCATAATTTTATTGATAGCTTTCATGATGTTAATAGTGTATTGGTTAATTGTGTTTAAGCTTTGTTGATTATTAGACGCAGGTAACTGTGGATTAGTTGCACTTTAAAGCTAAAAATATTTGCTGAATGTACGATATGTGGTTTAAATGGCTAAAAACGCAAACAAAATCAGCACTTTAATTGATTTAATGTACGCAGAGGCATAAATTTTTAAATTGATCCGTTAGTAAAAGTATGGAGAAACACATGTATAATGCAGGCCTGATAGGTAATTGCGCCTACCTGGCCCACATCAACAAAAACACGAATGTTACGTGGCTTTGCTGGCCACGTTTTGATAGCACCTTTGTTTTCGGCAGTTTGCTCGATAAAGAAAAAGGGGGCGAATTTTCCATACTGCCTGAAGGCGATTATGAAACGGAGCAGTATTATCTTGAAAATACCAACGTGCTTTGCACTAAAGTGAATTGCGAAGGCGGCCAATACCTGATAACAGATTTTGCTCCGCGCTTTCGCCAGTACGACCGGTACTTTAAACCACTGATGTTGATCCGCAAGATAGAACCGCTTGAAGGTTTGCCTAAAATACGCGTGAAATGTGAGCCTGTGTGTGATTACGGCCGTCGTAAACAAAAGGCCCGCCGCGGCAGTAACCATATTGATTATGCCGGTTGTGAAGAAACCATGCGCCTGACCACCAATATACCGTTGAGTTATATTATCGACGAGCAATATTTTCAGCTGAATGAGGCCAAATACCTGCTGCTATCCTACGGCGACCCGCTGGAAGCGCCCCTGGTAAGTACAGCCGAAACGTTTTTACGCAACACGGCGGAATATTGGAGATTGTGGATCAAGCATTCATCAATAGCCGGGTATTTTCAGCCTTATGTTATTCGTTCGGCGTTGGCCCTTAAAATACACCAGTATGAAGATACCGGGGCTATCATCGCCGCAAGTACAACCAGTTTACCCGAACATCCGGGTAGTACCCGCAACTGGGATTACCGTTATTGCTGGCTGCGCGATACGTATTACGTGCTTACCTCGCTTAACCACATCGGGCATTTTGAGGAGATGGAGCGGTATTTTAATTATGTTTCCGACATTTCCATATCCGAAGGAGATGAATTTCGCTACCAGCCGCTGTACGGCATTACCGGCAAAAAGAAACTGGTTGAAGAGATCATGGACCACCTGGACGGCTACCTGGGCGATAAACCTGTGCGCGTAGGGAATCAGGCGTACGAGCATATTCAGAATGATATTTACGGGCAGGTACTGATATCGCTGCTGCCGTTATACACTGATCACCGTTTCATATTTAGTGAACGTAAGGATTCGGTACGCTGGATTGAGTCGGTACTCAACAAAATTGAGCGTACCATTGACGAAAAGGATGCCGGTATATGGGAGTTCCGTAACATGGCCAATATACATTGCTATAGCAACCTGTTCCAATGGGCGGGTTGTAACGCCGCCGAAAAAATGGCGCTTACCATCGGCAATAAAGATTTAGAGGAGAAAGCGAAAGCGCTGAAGGAACGTGCCGCGGCGCATATTGAAAGCTGTTACGACCCGGTACGAAAGGTGTATACCAACGCGGCCGGTAGCCCGCACCTGGACGCCAGCACGCTGCAACTCATCATGATGAACTATCTTGACCCGGCATCACAGCGGGCAAAAGACCATTTGGCCGCGCTTGAAAAAGAGCTAAAAACGCCAAATGGTTTGTTCTACCGTTACCTGCATGCTGATGATTTCGGAAAGCCGAAAACCACTTTCCTGATCTGTGCATTTTGGTACGTTGAGGCACTGGCTTGTGTAGGGCGATTAGATGACGCTATGCGTGAATTTGAAAACCTAATGAAATACTGTAATCACCTATTGCTGTTCAGCGAGGATGTGGATGAAGAGACCGGCAGCATGTGGGGCAACTTCCCGCAGGCATATAGCCACGTGGGCTTGATGAATGCCGCCTATCGTATAGCCATCAAGCTGGACAGGCCGGTATTCCTATAAAAATCTTAAACAATGAGTGCTGCCTTAACCAGGTAAGGCAGTATCTCTTTTTGGAAGGATACAAAGTTTTTGCGCACGTCGGCATCACTAACCGAGGTAAAGGCGAAACTGAACACAATACTTTTGCTGCTCTTGATCAGAAAGCGTAAACGTTGCTGAAAAGTTTCGTGCTTGCGCATACCCGTTAACTGGGTGAAGGATAACACCAGCAGATCTTCCAGCTCGTTAGACAGGTTCTTCAAAAACTCCTGCGAGTTGGCCGATTCGCGGATAAACTCCCAGCCTATAAACTCGTTACACACGGTGTACGACAGGCGGCAGGTTTTCATGATTAGATTACTCAGGTGTTCCTCCTCGCTTTTTTCGGGCGTGTTGATGTGTATCAGGTCGTCAACGCTAACGCGTATGTAATCCATCAGCAGGGAGTGTAACACCGCTTCCTTACTATCAAAATACTTATAGATGGTTGCCTTGGCAATTTTTGCCTTTTTAGCTATCTCATTAACGCTGGTCTTATGGTAGCCAAACTTGCGGAACAGATCCTGCGCTGCCCGCTTTATACTGTCTTTTATTTTATCGGCTTCCATTAACTGTTTACTATTCTGATCTCAAATTGGGTTATAACTACTGTGTATGACCGCAGTGACCGTGTTGCAGGCGCTTTAACGGGCGATCCATCCAGTAATGAAAATTTTGAACCGCTGCACGGGTCAGTTACTGTAAACAGACCTTCATCAACGGTTACAGCGCAGGCTTTTTCAGGCTGATAGCTGCTGCAACGGTCAAAAGCCACAATGCCGCTGCCGGTGTTGTAAACCACAATTCCGGCTACGCCACCGTTTAAAGTGATTACGCTTCCGGCGCTGCTGATGCTGTTATATCGCGGATCTGCCCGTTGTATTGTGATGTTTACCGGCACATAAGGCACTACATCGTTCTGCTTACCGCAGCTAACCAGTAATAAACCCAGCAATGCGCACAGCACAACCTTCATTTAGATGATCTCGGTTTTAAATTGTTTCAAAAAGCGCACATCGTTCTCTGAAAACAAGCGTAGATCGCGAATAACATACTTGAGGTTGGTTATACGCTCTATACCCATACCAAAGGCGAAACCGGTGTATTTCTTACTATTGATGCCGCAGTTCTCCAAAACATTCGGGTCAACCATGCCGCAGCCCAAAATCTCTACCCAGCCGGAGTATTTACACATATTACAACCATCGCCTTTACAAATGGTACATGATATATCCATCTCGGCTGATGGCTCCGTGAATGGGAAGTATGACGGGCGGAAACGTACCTTGGTACCCTCGCCATACAGCTCCTGCACAAAGTGAAACAGCGTTTGCTTCAGGTCGGCAAATGATACATTCTCGTCAACATACAAACCCTCTACCTGGTGAAAAAAGCAATGCGCACGCGCCGAAATAGCTTCGTTACGATAAACACGCCCCGGCATAATAGCACGGAATGGCGGCTTACCATTCTCCATCATACGTACCTGTACAGATGAGGTATGCGTGCGCAACGCGATATCATCCTGACCGTGGTTCTTTTTTATAAAAAAGGTATCCTGCATATCGCGGGCCGGATGTTCCTCAGGGAAGTTCAACGCTGAGAAGTTATGCCAGTCGTCCTCAATTTCTGGTCCTTCAGCCACAACAAAACCTAAACGCTTAAAAATATCAATGATCTCATTACGCACCAATGATAGCGGGTGACGTGAACCCAATGCAAAGCCGTCGCCCGGCAGGGTAAGGTCGGCTTCGGTTTTGCCGCTTTCGGCAGCGGTACCGGCACCTTCCTTAAGCTCATTGTATTTAGCCTCGGCCAATTGTTTAAACTGGTTAAGCACCTTACCAAAGGTGCGTTTTTCTTCGGCACCAACGGTTTTAAACTGCTCAAACAAGTCTTTCACAATACCCTTGGTGCCCAAAAACTTTATACGGAAGGCTTCCAGCTCATCGGCCGTGGCTTTTACAAAGTTGTTTATTTCCTGAGTATATTTATCTATTTGTTGTTGCATTTATTGTTTAGTTAACTTTGGTTATACCGGCTGCATGTTGCTGGTTATATTGCCTAACAATGTTTACGATATCATCATGCTTTAATTCACCCTCACCAATTTTATAACTGAGAGAAGGGTCATCTTGAAAAAACAATGACATTCCCAGTTTAAATTTTTTCTTGTTTTCTGATACCAGTGTATATTCTCCATCATCTTTACGTTTAACGTAATAGTTTGATTTCATATAACTCGAATAAGTTGAAAAACCGCCGAAAGATGCAGGAGCATTTGCTACGTTAGTTTGCATTTCATATAAACACACAGGTCCATATTCTAACTGTTTTACGTAAGTTATACCTTTTGTAAAACTATCTCCCCATATGCCTTGAGCCCTGTAAGCTAAATTTTGCGCAACACAAAATGTGTCACGGCCTATAACAAAGCCCTTTAGTTGTTTGGGCGAGTATTTTGTTCGATCTGACTCTTTTTTATCCTTAAAGCTAACGTCACCATTAAACTTAACGAGGCCGGTTTTTACACTATTATCTACTAAGATTATGTATCCTGGTTCGTAATCTTTAACAAAAAAACGTCTTTTTACATTTGTTGAATCGCCTTGCGCCGCAAATGCGCCTATACACGACACCAACAAACCAATTGTGACAAGTAAGGTTTTAATCTTCATTTCCAAAATTACTCAATTACTTTTAATTCTTTGCCAACCTTAGTGAACGCTGCTATTGCTTTGTCCAAATGCTCCTGCTCATGAGCGGCGGATAGTTGCACACGTATACGCGCCTTGCCTTGTGGTACTACCGGGTAGTAAAAACCGATAACATAAATACCCTCGTCCAGCATTTTAGCGGCAAACTCCTGCGCCAGTTTGGCATCATATAACATAACAGGAACTATTGGGTGTACGCCGGGTTTAATATCGAAACCTGCAGCAGTCATTTTTTCGCGGAAGTATTGGGTGTTGCTTTCCAGTTTATCGCGCAGGTCAGTAGTTTCGTTCAGCATTTCCAACACGGCTATTGAAGCACCGGTAATGGCCGGAGCCAAGGTATTACTGAACAGGTAAGGGCGTGAACGCTGGCGCAGCATATCTATAATCTCTTTACGGCCCGATGTAAAACCACCGGATGCACCACCCAGTGCTTTGCCCAACGTACCGGTAATGATATCTATCTTACCCATTACATTGTGATGCTCGTGCGTACCGCGGCCGGTTTTACCCATAAAGCCGGAGCAATGGCTCTCGTCTATCATCACCAAGGCATTGTATTTTTCGGCCAGTTCACAAACCTTGTCAAGCTGGGCTATGGTACCATCCATACTAAAGGCGCCATCAGTAACAATAATACGGTGACGCAAATCTTGCGTAGCTTTCAGCTTTTCTTCCAGGTCGGCCATATCATCATGTTTATATCGATGACGTTGCGCTTTACACAAGCGCACACCGTCAATAATTGAGGCATGGTTCAACTCGTCGGATATAATAGCATCCTTATCGTTAAACAAAGGCTCAAAAACACCGCCGTTAGCATCAAATGCCGCGGCGTATAGAATGGTATCTTCGGTACCTAAAAATTCAGATATCTTTTGTTCAAGCTGCTTATGTATATCCTGCGTACCACAAATAAAGCGCACAGATGATAGGCCGTAACCATGGGTATCCATAGTAGCTTTTGCTGCCTCAATTACCCGTGGGTGTGATGAAAGACCCAGGTAATTATTAGCGCAAAAGTTAATCACCTCTTTACCACCCTGAACGGTTATATCAGCACCTTGCGGTGAGGTTATAATGCGCTCCCTTTTATATAATCCGGCATTCTCTATTTCGGTAAGTTCCTGCTGTAATACAGGCTGCAGTGTATTGTACATAAAGTCAGTTTAGTTTATCGGGCAAAATTACACATTGAAAACTTATTAGTGTGTAAAAATCAACGTTTGAAATATATCTGCCTATAATAAAACATTTTTATCAGTGATTGTATTATGTGAATACAACTATGAGAAGATATTTACTGTTGATTTTAAGTGTTTTAAGCACGTTTGCCGCCTTCGCTCAGCAGCAATATGAGCTTATGGGGAAAATAACCGATGCTGATGGTAAGGTAATTCCGTTCACTTCTGTATACATACGCAATTCCACCTACGGCACTACGGCTAATGAATTTGGACGGTATGACCTGCGCCTTAGCCCCGGGCAGTACAATGTAGTTTATCGCTTTGTAGGATATAAGGAAAAGGTAGTAAAAATTACCATTACCGATAAAGACGTTGAAAACAATGTTCAATTGCAGGATGAAATATTTTTGTTGAACGAAGTAACCGTTACCGGAAAACGCTCCGCCAATGCCGACCCCGGCATGGCTATTATGCGCGAGGTGGTAAAAAAACGCAAATTCTATCTTGAAGAAGTAAAAGGCTACTCATGCGCGGTATATATAAAAGGTGTACAAAAACTTATAAAATCACCTAAAAACCTGATGAGCAAGGAAGTTACCCGTGCGCTTGATCTCGATTCAAACGGCAGGGGAATTCTTTATCAGTCAGAATCACTTTCAAAATTTAATTTTGAGCGACCCAACAAGGTGCGCGAAATAACCATCGCCTCTAAAGTAGCCGGCCAAAACACCGCCTTTAGCTACAACAAGGCTTCAGACCTGCAATTCAACCTGTACGATAACGTATTTACTATAAACGGCTTAAGCGCGCGTGGCTTTGTTACACCCGTAGCTGATAACGCCTTTGATTTTTACCGGTTTAAACTGATAGGCAGCACGATATCAAACGGCGAAACTATTGATAAAATACAGATCATCCCTCGCCGAAAATACAGCCAGGCTTTTCAGGGTAATATTTACATTGTACATGGCGATTGGCGCATTTATGGTGCCGACCTGATGCTGACCGGCAAAACCAATATGATCAACCTGATTGATACCTTGCAGATCAGTCAGCAATTTGTGCCTGTTGAAAACGATAAATGGATGCCCGTATCGGCGCATTTTGATTTTGGCGGCAATGTATTCGGCTTTCAATTTGCAGGCTATTATGTAGCCATTTATAATAACTATAAACTTGACCCTAAATTTGAACCTGGCTTTTTTAATGGTGAGATTTTAAAGGTAGATACCGCCGCCAACAAAAAAACCAGCGAGTATTGGAATGAAACCCGCCCGATACCGCTTACCGCCCAGGAAAAACGGGACTACATTCGCAAAGACAGCGTTTTTGAAATAACCCATTCGGCCGAATACCTTGACTCGATGCAAAAATCGCAGAACCAGTTTAAGCCGGTATCATGGTTAATATTTCCCTACATCGCTACTGATTGGCGCACCAAACGCTCGGTACGCATTGAGCCTTTTTATAAGACGATTTTTTACAACACGGTTGAAGGCTGGGGTATTGATTTCAGGCCGACATTCAGCAGGCAGTTCACTAACCTCAGCAATATTACCGTTCAGCCTACGCTGCACTACGGTTTTTCGAGTAAGATGTTTAGTACAAACGTAAAGGCCAGCTATTTATACGACCAGTTTAACAACGCAAAAATCTATACAAGTTTTGGGTCGGATGTTTTGGATCTTAACAACGTAGGCACACGCTCTCTTTTCTTTAATACAGTTAGCTCACTCATTTATGAGAATAACTACGTAAAATACTATCGCTCTAAATTTGGAGAGGTTGGCTATCAGCGCGAACTGGCTGCGGGCATATTATGGAACACCAGCCTGGGATACTCTAACCGCAGGCAGTTATACAACACCTCTTTTAACCACATTTTTGATTCGAAGAATAAAGATTACCGGTCAAACAATCCGCTGGCGCCGGTTACCGCACCGGCGGACGACCGCTCGTTCCTGTTTCCGGACCATAATGCCCTTACGTTTAAAACCTCGGTTGAATTTACCTTTAATCCACGTTACTTAAACCGGCCAGATGGAAAGTACTACGTAAAATCAAAATACCCAACGCTTATATTTAATTATCGTAAAGGGATCAATAATGTGCTGGGCTCTGACGTGGATTATGATTTTGCTTCGGTTGACCTTTCGCAGGATGAAATTACCATGGGACTGTACGGCCGTTCATCATATAAAGTAACCGCGGGCACATTCTTTAACCGAAACACCCTTTACTTTATGGATTATAACCACTTTTTAGGCAACGTGGGTACCACCTTCGACCCTACTTATGTGGGTAGCTTCCACTTTCTGCCTTTTTATGAATTCAGTACTGACAGAACTTTTGTTGAAGCCCATTATTTTCATAATTTCTCGGGAGTACTTTTTAACAAGATCGGCTTTTTACGGGGCTTAAAGCTTGAAGAAGTAATTGGTGCAAACTATCTCAATACAAACAACCGCCGTAATTACTCTGAGCTGTATGTAGGTGTTAAAAAGCTGTTTTTCCGGGTTGATTACGGTATATCATTTGTTGGTAACCAGAAATACGTGCAGGGCATCAGGCTTTATTACGGTATCAGGTAACAATTACGGGGCGCGGTGCGTCTAACAATAAATCAAAACGCATCGCCATGAAAAAATTAGCTGCTGTTTTAGTGTTAAGCCTGAGCATTGCATTTGCATCATGCAATTATGGAAGCGAAACCCATACCGAAACACTAAGCACTTCCGGAAAAATTGTATTGGATAATACAAAAACCAAAATCGTCCATATGGACCCGGAAAGCTTTATGTCCTACGAAATTGATGGCGACAAGATAGCGGTATCAACCATGAACAATTCCGCGATGACTTATGAAGTTGATGGTGAGGAAGTGAAAAAACTTACCAACGCCCACGATATCGCGCTTTTTAACAAGGCGATTAAAGCATTGGCCAAACAGCAGGAAAGCAAAGCCGCCAAAGCGAAGCAGTAAGGTTGATTAATTCCGATTAAAATACGGCTATTTACAGTTCAAACGATATTGATTATCTTTGCGGCTCATTTAACACCGTTTGCAGCGGTATCAATGTATTTATGGCAAAGTATAATACCCTACTGTACTATTGTTACACAACAATAGCTGATGCGGAGCAGTATGCCGCAGATCACCTTCAATTTTGTAAACAACTTGGCTTAACCGGTCGCATAATTGTAGCCGGTGAAGGGCTTAACGGTACCGTATCCGGCACGGTTGAAGCCTGCCAGGCTTATATGGACGCGATTAAGGCTGATAGCCGCTTTGACTCCCTGGAGTTTAAGATTGATGAGGTTGACGAACCGTCGTTCGTAAAAATGCACGTTCGTTATAAATCGGAGATCGTGCACTCGGGCCTGCGCGATCCGCATATCATCAACCCGCAACAAAAAACCGGTAAACACCTGGAACCGGTTGAATTTATGGAGATGAAGGACCGGGATGATGTGGTGATACTCGACGTTCGCTCAAATTACGAACACTCTTTAGGCAAATTCAAAAATGCCGTAACACTTGACATTGATAACTTTCGCGATTTCCCGGCCATGATCAACGAGCTGGCGCAATACAAGGATAAAAAGATATTGACCTATTGCACCGGCGGCATCAAATGCGAAAAGGCATCGGCCCTGTTATTGCACGAAGGTTTTACCGATGTTTACCAATTACATGGCGGCATTATAAAATATGGCAAGGAGGCCGGCGGTAAGGATTTTGAAGGAAAATGTTACGTTTTCGATAATCGCCTGTCGGTTGATGTAAACAGCGTAAACCCTGAAGTTATTTCAAAATGTTATAACTGCGGCGCCATTACTGATAAGATGATCAACTGCGCTAACCCCGAGTGCAACGAACACTTTACCCAATGCGATGCCTGCGGCACCAAAATGGAAGGCTGCTGTAGCGATGCCTGCATGAGCCACCCCCGCAAGCGTACTTACGATGGTACGGGCTACTACGTAAAAGTACCGCAACCAGTAAACACGAAAAAGACCAAGCTGCAACCAGCCACGGAAATATAAAAAGAAGAGCCTGCAATATTGCAGGCTCTTCTTTTTATAAATTTTTTTCATTCCGAACGTTAGTGAGGACTCTTCACGCGTTCATTGCCAGGCGATAGATCTCTCCGCGTGTACCTCGTCGAAAAGACAAGAATATCTTAAACCCTCTCCATTGGAAGGGTTAGTTCGGGGTGATTACACCTTCCTGTAAATCTCTTTTAAATTACGGCCGAGTTCCTGGTAATCCAGCCCGTAGCCTATCACAAAATCGTTCTCAATTTCAAAGCCTACATATTTCAGCGCATCTATCTTATGGTCGAGGGCGGCGGGCTTAAGCAGCAGCGTGCATACTGTTATCGATTTTGGTTTGCGCACAGCAAGTTTATCCAACAAATAATGCAGGGTATTACCGCTTTCTACAATATCCTCAATCAATATCACGTCGCGGCCTTCAATATCAACACTCAAATCAATGTCCTCGCGTACCTTGCGTGTGCTTGATGTGCCACCATAGTATGATGCCAACTTGGTAAAGGTAACCTCGCAGGGTATAGTGATCTGCTTAATCAGGTCGGCTATAAATATAAAGCTACCGTTAAGCACACCTACAATAATGGGCGTTGTATGTTTAAAATCAACATTAAGCTGCGCGCCTATCACCCTAACACGTTTTTCTATTTCATCGGCTGCTATAAACGGTTCAAATTCAAGGTCGGCTATCTTAATATTCATGTCAGTTTTTTTGTGGGTGTTGTACCTGCTTTGCATCAGCCTTGGGGTATGGCTTAATATGCAAAGTAATTTTTACTACTAATGTAACACAAAACAAATAAATAACCGCAATTAAATGCAATTGCGCATGTGGCAACTGTTATTAAGCCTGCAAATGCCACTATACATAAGGCTGACATTGTTTGCTTTAATTAACCCTATCTTTGCGCACTTAATATGGATCATCAGCTACATAGGTTGCCCAACGGCATACGTATACTGTTTAAACACGCACCATTCGCGATTACGCATTGCTGTTTTTTAATTAATGCCGGCTCGCGCGATGAAGCGCCAGGAAAAGATGGCCTCGCGCATTTTATAGAGCACCTGGTATTTAAAGAAACCGAGCGGCGCAACACCTCGCAGATATTAAACCGCCTTGAACTGGTGGGTGCCGATCTGAATGCTTATACCACCAAAGAGTACACGTGTATTCACGCCTCATTTTTGCAGGAGCACCTGGAACGGGCTGCCGACCTGTTTGAAGATATATTATTTCACAGCACATTCCCTCAAGACGAACTGGAGAAGGAGCGGGGCGTTATCCAGGATGAGATTGCCTCATACCTCGATCAGCCCGAAGAAGCTATACAGGATGACTTTGAAGGCATGTTGTTCAGCGGCCACCCGCTTGGCAACAATATACTCGGCACCGCCGAAACAGTTGAGCAATTGAACGGGGACGACATTAGCCAATTCATTAAAGCTAACTACGCTACGGACGAAATGGTATTCGGCGTTTTTGGCAATTACGATTTTAAAAAAGTGGTTAAGCTTGCCGAAAAATATTTTGGCCCAGTACCAGCAAATTACAATAAAAAACAACGGCTGGCGCCCGCAATTAATTCATCCGCACATATCGTCCAACAAAAGCCCATTACACAAACCCATTGTGTTATAGGCACACAAGCTTATTCATCTTCACACGAAGATAAATATGGTTTACTGCTGGCTAATAACCTGCTGGGTGGCATGGGTATGAGCAGCCGGCTTAACCTAGAGATACGCGAAAAGCACGGCATAGCTTACACTATTGAGTCGAATTATACCTCTCTGACGGATACGGGCATGTTCTCGATATACTTTGGTACCGATGCCGAAAAAGCGGCCAAAGCTACCAAGTTGATCCAGCGGGAACTGAAAAAGATGCGCGATAACAAACTGGGCACGCTGCAATTCCATCAGGCTAAACAAAAGTTTATCGGCCAGATCGCGCTTGCCGAGGAAAGCCGCATGAGCCTGATCATCTCCATGGCTAAGAGCCTGCTTGATTTTGGTCATGCCGATAGCCTGGACGAAGTGTTTGCCAAAGTAAACGCCGTAACGGCCGACCAGGTGTTGCGGATATGCAACGAAGTGTTTGATAATAACCGCCTGATGACATTGGTATTTGAACCTAAATAAATTTTTTCACGTATTTTTGTACTATGAAGTATCCTATTATCGCATACGGCGATCCTGTTTTACGCAAAAAAGCCACAGCTATTGAGCCCGACGAATATCCGCATATAAAAGAATTGGTTAATGATATGTTTGAAACCATGTACAATGCGCGTGGCGTTGGGCTGGCGGCTCCGCAAATAGGCCTTTCCATGCGTTTGTTTGTAGTAGATGCCACGCCGTTTGACGATGAGGAGCCGGAACTGGCCAACTTTAAAAAAGCGTTCATTAACGCGCAGATTATTGAGGAAACAGGCGAAGAATGGGGTTTTAACGAGGGCTGCCTGAGCATACCCGATGTGAGGGAAGATGTTTACCGCAAGCCAACCATCAAAATATCATATTATGATGAAAACTGGAAGCATCATGAAGATGTAGTTTCTGGCATGGCGGCACGCATCATTCAACATGAATATGACCATATTGAGGGTAAACTTTTTACCGATAAATTAAGCCCGCTACGTAAGCGCCTGATCGAGAAACGCCTGGGCGATATCTCAAAAGGGGCTGTTAAGGTAGACTATAAAATGAAATTCCCGAACGCAAAAAAAGGAAGATAGTTTTTTGTGAGCCGGGACTAGTGAATTATAAATTACATACTATATAACAATAAAAGCAGCTTTAGAGCTGCTTTTATTGTTATTGCTTTTACAGATTGGCTCATACTTCTACCACACCTGCAACCTCACTCAATAGCTCCACCGCCTCATCAATGGTACTTACACTGTCGATGCTTAGTCGCAACGTGTTTTTAACTTCTTTAAGGTTAGTGCGGCGTGGATTACCCTGAACAAAGGTAAGTACGCGTCTGAATGCATCTGTTTCAAAGTATGGCGATTGTTGGTTAGTTATAAAATAACCGCGCAATACATTCTTTTTAAGTGATATTTTTTCGAAGCCTATTGCCTTGCCCAGCCATTGCAGGCGCATGGTATTCAGCAGATCATTAACCTGTGGTGGTACGGGGCCAAAACGGTCATGGAGCTGCTGTTTGAAAGCGATCAGTTCAGTTTCATTTTCCAGTTTTGATAGATCAGTATACAGATTATACCTTTCAGACAAATTAGTTACATATTCATTCGGAATCAATATCTCCTGGTCTGTATCTATCTGGGTAAATGATATAAAGGCACGTGGCTTATCATCCGGAAATACCTCCTTAAACTCGTCATCTTTCAACTCCTGTATAGCCTCATCCAATATCTTATGGTACATCTCAAAACCAATTTCGGCTATAAAACCGCTTTGCTCGGCACCCAGCAGGTTACCGCTGCCGCGAATGTCCAGATCGCGCATGGCTACATTGAAACCGCTACCCAGGTCACTGAACTCCTCAATTGCGCTCAACCGCTTACGTGCCTCGCTTGTGAGGGTTGAAAGTGGCGGACTCAGCAAATAGCAATATGCTTTTTTATTGCTCCGCCCTACACGGCCGCGCATCTGGTGCAAATCACTCAGGCCAAACATGTGGGCATGGTTTATAATGATGGTGTTGGAGTTAGGTATATCCAAACCGGCTTCAATAATGGTGGTTGCTACCAGTACATCGTACTCAGCATTCACAAACTTCATCATCACATCTTCCAGCGCATCGCCATCCAATTGGCCGTGGGCTATGCCAATGCGCGCGTGTGGAACCAGTTTGCGAATCAATCCGCCAAGCTGCGGCAAATCACTCACCCGGTTATGGATAAAGAAGACCTGACCGCCGCGGGCCAGCTCAAACTCTACGGCTTCTTTTATCAGCTTATCGTTAAATACATGCAGCTCGGTAACTACCGGCTGGCGGTTTGGCGGCGGGGTTGATATGATCGACAAATCGCGTGCGCCCATAAGCGAGAAGTGCAAGGTACGTGGTATGGGCGTAGCCGTAAGCGTTAGCGTATCCACATTGGCACGCATTTGTTTCAGCTTCTCCTTGGTTGATACGCCGAACTTCTGCTCCTCGTCAATAATCATCAGGCCCAGATCCTTAAACTTAACGTCCTTGCTCACCAAACGGTGGGTACCGATGATGATATCAACCTTACCTTCCTTCAGCTTCTCCAGTGTCTCCTTGATCTGCTTACTGCTTTTAAAACGGTTAACATAATCAATATTGCAGGGAAATCCCTTCAATCGGTCGCTGAATGTTTTGTAATGCTGCGCCGCTAAAATAGTGGTGGGCACCAATATGGCTACCTGCTTACTATCGGCAACGGCCTTGAACGCAGCGCGTACGGCCACCTCTGTTTTACCAAAACCCACGTCGCCGCAAATGAGACGGTCCATCGGGTGTGGCGATTCCATGTCTTTCTTGAAATCAAGCGTAGCTTTTTCCTGGTCGGGGGTGTCCTCGTATAAAAAGGAAGCCTCCAGCTCGGTTTGCAGATAACTGTCAGGAGAGAATGCATTACCCGTTTGCGCCTTACGCACAGCGTAAAGCTTGATCAGGTCACGGGCTATGTCCTTAACTTTTTTTTTTGTTGTTTTCTTCAGCCGCTCCCAGGTATCAGTACCCAGTTTATTCATTTTAGGCTGATGCCCCTCTTTACCGCTGTATTTGGAGATACGGTTAAGCGAGTTAATGTTTACGTACAACAGGTCGTTATCAGCATAAATAAGCCGAATCATTTCCTGTGTTTTGCCGTTAACCTCAACCTTTTCTAATCCGGCGTACTTACCTATACCGTGATCAATGTGGGTAACGTAATCGCCTGACTTTAACTCCCGCAGATCTTTTAAAGTAATGGCCTGCGAGCGTTGGTAGCTTTTTTTGAGCTTGTATTTGTAATAGCGGTCAAATATCTGGTGATCAGTGTAGCAGGCTAGGTGCTGTTCATGATCAACAAAGCCTTCGCGCAGCGCTATGTTTATCGGTGTAAACTTAATGGTTTTGTCCAAATCGTCCAGAATAGCATAAAGGCGCTCTATCTGCTTGGGCGAATCGGTAACAATAAAGTTCTCTATCTTATCAGCCTCGTTATTCTTCAAGTTGTGGATCAGCAAGCTAAAATCCTTATTGAAGGATGGCTGCGGACGCATTTCAAAATGCATCTGCTCATCGGCCTCGTAAAAAAACTGTTTACCAAACTCAACTACGGCAAAATCACGCAGTTGGTCGGCAATCATCTTTTCATCGGTAAAACTAAATTTCGGGTCAATCCATTCGGGGTTTTGCTGCTTTTCATCAGCCGATAACGCCTTCCATAACTCCGTAGCTTTTTTATGCCCTGTTTTAATAATATCCAGGGTGAATTGAACATCCTTCATCCATACCTGCGTATCGGGCTCTACGTATTCAAGCAGTGATATATTATTTTCAGTAAGGAATTTTGATTGTACGTTAGGTACGATGGTAATGCTTTTAACCTGCTCTGCCGATAACTGGCTATCAATCTCAAAAGTCCGGATAGATTCAACGTAATCGCCGAAGAATTCTGCCCGGTAAGGAAGGTTATGCGAAAACGAAAAGATATCCACTATGCCACCCCGTACCGAGAACTGACCGGGTTCATAAACAAAGTCAACCCGTTCAAAATCGTACTCTACTAAAAATTCAATGATGAAGTCGATGCTTAAGCTGCTGCCCACACTCATTTCGAGCGTGTTTTTTTCAAGTGATGAGCGGTCTATCACCTTTTCAGCCAGAGCCTCAGGATAGGTAACAATCAGCCGGCCATATTCTGATGAATGGTTGAGTTCGTTTAAAACCTCGGCGCGCGCCAGCACATTGCTGCTATCGGGCTGGGTAAATTCAAAAGGCTTGCGGTATGATGACGGAAACAGGAGTACTTCTTTACCGGTAAGGCTCTCCAGGTCGGCCTGAAAATAGGCAGCCTCTTCCCGTTCGGGCAGCACAAATATCATGTGCCTGTGCTGCAAAAAATACAATGCTACCGCAATGGCGGCATCACCTGAGCCAACCAAACCACGCAGCTGAACCCTCGGGTTTTTCCTGGCGTTAAGCGCTGATGCTAATGCCGTTACCCTCTTGTCAGCCTTGTAACGTTCTAAAATATCACGTATATCCAAAATTGCCGCAAATATACTTAAAAGTGCCTTTTTTATTTAGAATAACCCAAATTGTGACATAAAGTTCAAACAAAAGCAGCTTTAATGCGCTTTATTATCTGCATGGCGCTATAAGTGCCGACAGTACAGTTTAACCTAACTTTTATATTTATAAAGATGAAAAACGCATTACTATCCGGAGTGGTTATTGGTATTTTTAGCGGCCTTTGGTTATTTATTATGTACAAAACCGGTTACAATCTGGAAGATTCAAAGGCATCACCTTTTGAGTACATTTCGGCATTGATACCAATTATTGGCCTGCTCATCGCCATTAAGGATTACCGCGACAATTACCTTAATGGAAAAATGGGCTTTTTAGAAGCTCTGGTTCAAAGCTTTAAAATACTAATTTTTGGTGGTATTTTAGCTGTGTTTGCTGCTATAGTTTTCATCAATTATGTATCCAGCGGCAATAATTTCGAAGAGTTTTCTGGCCGTATGTTCGGTGCATTGCTGGTTGGTGTAATAAGTGCATTTGGTGTATCTTTACTATACGCAACCAAGTCCGAAAAAATTGATTAAAAAACTGTTCGCTAAATATTTTGAATTATGCTTTTTGGTAGCGGCGCTTATAGCGCTCGCGATTACTGATCCCGCCGCCAAAACACATTTTAGCTTATGCCCCCTAAAAATGGCGGGTATCGGCTGGTGCCCGGGCTGTGGCCTGGGCCATTCTATTTCGTGGCTTTTCAGAGGCAATATCAGCAACTCGTTTCAAGCCCATTGGTTAGGTATACCGGCCTTGATTGTAATAGCGTGGCGTATCATCACCCTGGCCAAAAGCAATATCGTTCCTGCAAAATTCAATTAATATTCCAGCACCACGTGTGGTTTGTAGGTATCGGTACGTACCTCTGCTTTAAGCTCATGTAAAATATTGTACAGGCCGAAATTAGTACGGTTTACATAGATGAAGTGTTTTACTCCGCGGGGTTGTTTAAACTCGGGCATCTTCGATATCTTTTCACCAAACTGATACAAGCTATCGAAAAACGCTGTTTGCGCAAAATCAAACATGCTGTTGATGTAAGGCATAGCAAAAAGGCTGATCATCTCTTTGTAAGCATTGTAATAAAACTCCACTTGCGCAGGGCTATCATTGGTATGTATCATCTCCAGCATGCGGAATGCTTTGATAGTTTCCTCTTTATTACTTAACAGGTCAGTTGAGGTGAGGGAGAAGAACGGCGTATAAAAATCTTCAGGCATCTCTTTGATACAGCCGAAATCAATAACGCCCAGTTTACCGTCAGGCGTTATTAAAAAATTACCCGGATGCGGGTCGGCATGAACCGCCCGCAACTCATGTTGCTGAAAGTTGTAAAAATCCCAAAGCGCCTGCCCAATCTGATTGCGCAACTCCTGCGATGGATTTGTAGCCAGAAACTCGCGCAGGTGTTTCCCTTCCAGCCAATCCATGGTAATAATACGCTTGCTCGAAAGTTCAGGGTAATATGTTGGGAACACCACATTGTTGAGGATAGCGCAGGCCGTTGAAAACTCTATAGAGCGGCGTACTTCCAGTTCATAGTCGGTTTCTTCAAGCAAGCGTTCCTCAACCTCATGCATATAAATATCCAGTTCGCGCTCATTCATTCCCAATAAGCGAAAGGCAAAGGGTTTCACGAGTTTCAGATCAGATGATATGCTGTTGCCAACACCCGGATATTGTATTTTCACCGCCAGCTTTTTACCATTTAGCTCGGCCTGGTGCACTTGCCCAATGGATGCCGCGTTGGTTGAACGCAGGTTAAACTTGTCGTATATCTGATCGGGTGTTTTGCCAAAGTATTTACGGAAAGTTTGTACAATAAGCGGCCCCGACAATGGCGGCGCGTTATACTGCGATTGGGAAAACTTATCTACGTACGCCTGCGGAAGCAGGTTTTTATCCATGCTGAGCATTTGCGCAACCTTTAAAGCGCTGCCTTTAAGCTCACTTAATGATTGATAAATATCGGCCGCATTATCCTGGTCAAGCTCCGACTTATCTAACTCCGGGTTAAACAGTTTTTTTGAATAATGCTTAACGTAATTACCGCCAATTTTAAGCCCGGTTTTAACAAACTTGGCTGATCGCTGTACTTTACTGGTAGGTATGCTGTTTTGTTCTTTGGGCGTTTCGCTCATAATCATCTTTGCCCATTACAGGCTTCTGCTTCACCGTTTGGGGTTATAAACCCACCTTATCTTTAATATTGCTGTTGTTGTATAAAAACTTGCCGTACTCCAACAGGTTATCAATTGGTGTACGCTCAAACAAATCGAAAGTAACGTTTACGCCTTTTTCAATCGCCTCATCTGTTTTTTCGAATCCGGCTGAATTATCTTTTATCCAAAAGTTAAGTACAAAGCCAAATTGCATCCAAAGGCCATCCTTGTAGCGTTTTGCAAAGAATTTACGGTCTGATAGTTCACCGCTCTCCAGGCCCTGCTTTAAAATACTTTCAGCAAAATTTTCAAAAACAACCTTTAACTGGTCAAGCACCACCGGCGAACCCAAAGTACGTGCATGGCTGTTCAGGCTATAAACCGCAAAGCTTCGGCGGCCTTTTAACAACTCAAAAAAAGCGTAAAAAAAAGACAGGGCTTTCTCGCGCGCGCTATACTGAATCCAAACCTCCTGCGCCTCAATCTCGGTAAGCGTTTTGTTGGCCATGTCGACCCATATGCTTTGCTCCACACCGTCAAATGACCCGAAAAAGCGATAAAACTCTTCTTCAGTCATCTCGTTCTGCTTAGCAAAAATATAAACAGATTTGGGCTGGGTCCCTTCGGTCAGCACATAATCAATATACGCGTTTTGTATGCTTTCAACTGTTGTCATAATTTAATTTTTAGTTACATAAATAGTAACTTGCCACGTTTTAATTAAATAACGATTTGTATACATATTGTATTACTACAATATACTAATAAATAGCCAAATAGGTTTTTAACCCGGGCATTCTTACACAATAATGGCAAAGAAAAACTTTATCACACCTATACTTTTACTGGTGGCGCTGTTAATTGGTTTTGGTTGCGCTAAAAGCGACCGGGATTTTGAAGTTTTTGTAAATGCCGGTGAAAAATTAATTTCAGGGTTAAACTTGTATAAACCTCCGTTCGCATTAAATCTACAATACTATTACAGTCCGTTTTTCGCCCTACTAATGGCACCAGTCAGTTACCTGCCTCTTTTGGTAGCTGAAACTATCTGGGGGTTTTTATCGTGCGTATTTCTGTACCAGATCTGGAGAATATCACAAAGCTATTTCAATACAAACGCTTTAACCCAAAAGCAAAAGAACTTTTGGCTGCTGTTGTCAATAATCTTTACGGCACGCTTTATACGGTACGATATGACCACCATACAGGTAACCATATTTCTGACCTGGGCCACGTTACAAAGCCTTAAATTCTTTGACCGCGAAAAACCCATCGCCGGAGCCGCTTTACTGGCGTTGGCAATAAATATTAAGCTGTTGCCGCTGCCATTCCTTTTATACCTTATTTATAGAAGGCAATTTCTTGGGGCATCGCTTACATGCGTTTTTTATATTGCATATTTATGCGTACCGGCTATATTTATCGGATGGAACCGGAATGTCTTTCTTTTAAGCGAATGGTTTGCCATTATCAACCCTAATAATAAAGAATGGATTATTGAAGCGGAGAACGGGCCGAGTAGCCTGGTAGCTATGATACCGGTTTACATAACCGACACGATAGGCGTTTTGCCTGTAAAACGGAATTTTATTAATCTGCCGTTTAAATCAGTATTTATCATACTGAATATGGTACGCTTGTTTTTTGTAGCACTGACGCTGTTTTTTTTGCGAATGCCACCGTTTTGCACTATAACCGACAAGCGCAGGTTATTTTGGGAACGGAGTTATTTGTTTATAGCTGTACCGCTTTTGTTTCCGCACCAGCAACGTTATGCATTCGTTTTCATGGCTCCGGCTTTAATTTATATCGCGTGGTACCTGGTTACTAATTGGAGTACGCTAAAACAAAAGTATAGCTATTTAACCTGGACGCTGTTGTTTTTAGTGTTGATTCATTTTACACCATTAATCGGCCGGGATATTATATCAAGCTATGTTTACGAGCTATTTTTGCATTACAGAGTGCTAACTTTTGCCGGAATCGCTTTAGTTATTGTTTTATACTGTTTTAAACCAACATTTAAGTTTGAAGAAATTAAGCCGACGAATATTGAATAACCAAGGGAACGAAAGCAAAAAAGCCACCGTTGCAGGATGGCTTTTTGTTTGGTGGAGAATATCGGAGTCGAACCGATGACCTCTTGCATGCCATGCAAGCGCTCTAGCCAGCTGAGCTAATCCCCCGTTTGATTGGGCTGCAAATATAGGAGTTCGTTTTAAACTTAAAAAGAAAATAATTAAAAGGGACATTATTTTTCGCGGAAAGGGTGGCTTGCCCTAACTTTTATTATTCCAAATGCCGCACATCAATTTACTATTAGCAATAAAACCTTAACACTTTTTCGCTGTACTTAATTGAGATTAGAATTCTGTTAGGATTACACAGTAACGGACTTCTGGTGAATAACATTTGTTATAATTGCACCAATGTAAATAAGTCTGTTAGCATGGTTTGTAATTTGTTAGGTTGATATTTTCAATTCATAACTTATTAAAAGTAATAAGCCGGTCAGAAATTTCAGCAGTTGTTTAACAAGAGGTATTGGTTATGAAAAACGATTATATATCAACTAAGCAAAAGGCGCTTACCATCAACCTTGATCCGCAGATATACGGATCATTTGCGGAGATAGGCGCCGGGCAGGATATAGCAGCGCATTTTTTTAAAGCGGGTGGTGCAGCGGGCACCATCGCCAAAACCATGTCTGCCTATGACATGACCTTTTCTGACGCGATATATGGCACACAGCAAATTAAGCGGTATGTAAGCCGCCAGCGATTGGTTGCCATGCTCGACCATGAATATCAACTATTAATTGAGCGGCTTGCCGAGCTACGCGGAAGCAGCACTACTTTTTTTGCGCTTTCGGGTACCTTTTCAGCCCTGAACTATCATAAAACAAACGAAGGCCATGGCTGGATAGGCGTACGATTTCAAACCGTGCCCAACGGGCCCTCGCACGAGGTAATATTACATATAAAACTGCTTGATAACGATAACGTGCTGCAACAACAGGCTGTAGGTGTATTGGGCGTAAACCTATTATATGCCTGTTTTTATCACCGGCAATCGCCCGAGGATTTCCTTCTATCGCTGATGCATGACCTTAATACAGGGCGTATACAAATTGATATGGTTCATTTTGAGGGCCCGGATTTTGATAAGGTCGACAACCGTTTAATGAGCCTTTACCTGGTGAAGTACGGTTTCTCTGACGCAGCCCTATTTGGCCCGAACGGAAAAAACCAGCAGCCATCAGAAATACTTTACAAAAAACACATCGTAGTAGTACGTGGCCGCTTCCGGCCGCTGATCAACGTTCACGTGGAAATGCTTGAACGCGGATTACAGCAGTTTACCCAGGAACCCGATATAGATAAGGAAAATATTGTAGTGCTCTCGGAGCTCACCCTGAAATCACTTAAGGAGAGAGATGACGACGAAACCGGCCTTATTGATGAGAAGGATTTTTTAGACCGTGTAGATATACTCTGTAGCATGGGCCAAACAGTTATGATATCCAACTTTCACGAGTATTATAAGCTGGCCGCGTATCTCTCGGGTATCACCAAGTTGAAAATTGGCATTGTGCTGGGTTACCCTAACCTGGAGTACATCTTCTCAGAAGAGCATTACACCAACCTTCCTGGTGGCATATTGGAGTCGTTCTCTACCTTATTCAGCCGAAAGGTTAAACTATACGTTTATCCTACGCTGCGGGATGGTGAAATACTTAATGTAGCCAAATTTACTTTACCCCCTAAACTCATCGACCTGTACGAATACCTGGTAGCGAATGACAAGATTGCCGATATTCGAGATTTTAACGCGGTTAACCTGCAAATCTTGTCAGACAATGTGCTGAATCTCATTAAACATAACAAACCCGGTTGGGAAGAGTATGTGCCTGAAAAGGTAACCTCGATAATAAAGGAGCGCAGGCTTTTTAATTATAACCCTGATATACAAGAGCAAGAAGTTCCTCCTGCTCAATAATTAATTGCCGCGCCCGCCTGCATGGTGAAAGTCTTCTAAATACATATTTATCTAAGTCCAGGTATAAGCGCAGGCCTTGAGGCTTACCACGTACAATTTATCAAAAAATTTGCCGATGCTTTACTGATGGCGATAATTAAAAAATGCCTTAAAAAAGTAAAGCCTCCTGATGGGCAGGAGGCCTTTACTAACCAATTATAAACCTAAATTATGAGAAGACTATTTTGTGTTGTTGTTTCAACGGTGTAAAGATAACACTAAGTTTAATTTCGTGCAAATATTTTTTTAAAAAAATTTTAAATATAAATACAGCAAATTGTGCATATCGCAACCAACCATTGCAATAGTTGTTAATATCATAAAAAACAGGCAAAAACACGCAAAAAAATCAATATTGTATGTCATACAATAAAAATATAATCGCTTTAGTCGATTTATGCTTGCTAAAATGTTTTTGTAATTTTATATGTATACGAAACAGTTAAAAAGCGAAAAAAAATTGTGTTTAGCCATTTATTTTTTTGAAAAAGGAATAAAAATTTAAAAAAATCTATCAAACAATTTCGACGAAATATTTGTATTGCGCTGGGTTTAGGGTGCTAAGTGAAAATGAGTTCAAGAAAAATCAAACGACAATCAGAGAAAAAAATTTAGTTTTTTAAAAATTCTCATTTACTGTTGACATAGGGCTGTCATTCCCGGGTGGTTACTTTGAATCAAATTAGAAACAACCATTATGAAAATTATCCCGATGTTATTAAAAGAAATGGCCGAGGAAGCCGTTACAACCCGCAAAATGCTTAGCATTATTCCGGAAGATAAGTTAGACTGGCAACCCCACCCAAAAAGCATGACGTTGCGCCAACTATCCAGTCATATAGGCGAATTGCCGGGTTGGGTAACCATGGTGCTGAACACAAACGAACTTGATTTTGGCACAAGCGGCTATACTGAGCATAATTGCCAGAGCGCAGCTGCCGCAGCTGAATTTTTTGAGCAAAGCTACGCAAGCGCGAAAGAACGGCTTGAAAACGCCACCGAAGACGAACTTCTGCCTGAGTGGACACTGCGTAACGGCGAAGTAATTTACGTTACCTGCACCCGTGCCGAAATGATACGCACTACTTTCTGCCAGCTGGTACATCATCGTGCACAATTGGGCGTTTTTTTAAGGCTGTTAGATGTGCCGATACCCGGCAGCTACGGCCCAAGTGCCGACGAATTGCAGGACTTCGCGGCAGAACCCACGCATTAATGTTTTACTGAATCGCCATAAAAGCAAAACGCCCGGCATAATACCGGGCGTTTTTGCAAACTAATAATCAATATATTATTGTACCTGGAACATATTGTTAAAGCTTGTTCCGTCAGGATAGATACCTGTAATAATCAGGTTGCCGTTACGCAGGTTGGTTATCGCCTTGTCAATATCAGCAATGCTGTTTATCGGCTGTTTGTTGATGTTGGTAATGATCGATCCTACCGGAATATCGGTTTCATAGAACAACCGGCCCGGACGAACCTGGGTTACCACAACACCATTGTTTACACGGAATTTGGCCTTTTGCGCTTTAGTAAGCGGCTGGAAACTGGCGCCAAGTTTGTTGAACAGCTCCTCTGCCGATTTTGATACCGCGGCTGATTTTGGCGCAGCTGCCTCACCTTTAAGGGTTACAGTAAGGTTTTTCTCGCTGCCATCGCGCAACACAGTGATATTGATCTTATCACCGGGTTGTAAACGGCCTACACGTTCTTGTAAGTCTGACGACTCGTAAACCGGATTGCCTTCAACCTTAGTGATGATATCGCCTTTGCGAACACCCGCCGCTTCTGCGCCACCGCCATCAACCAGTTCACTTACATATAAACCGGTGTTACGGCTAATGCCAAGGTCTTTAGCGGCATCATCATTAAGCTCTCTGAAGCTTACGCCAATGTAACCGCGTTTTACTGAGCCAAATTGTTTGATGTCATTCAATACTTTTTTAGCCAGGTTGATCGGGATGGCAAAACCATAACCTTCGTACGAGCCTGTGTGTGAAGCAATAGCTGCGTTTATACCAATCAACTCGCCTTTGGTGTTTACTAACGCACCACCACTGTTTCCTGGATTAATGGCCGCATCAGTTTGAATGAATGATTCAATCGCCTTATTAAGCCTTGGCTGCTGCGATTGACGCTGGCGCATACCGAAAGGATTGCTATCCTCATCGTTATTCTCACTGCCGATAATGCCTATGTTACGGCCTTTCGCACTAACAATACCGGCGGTTACAGTAGAGTTAAGGTTAAAGGGGTTACCTACAGCTAACACCCACTCTCCAACTTTTGCATCGTCAGAGTTGCCTAATTTTACTATCGGCAAATCATTCCCGCTTATTTTGATTAGGGCAAGGTCGGTGCTTGGGTCGGTACCTACAACTTTGGCCTGGAAAGTACGGTGGTCATTCAGGTTAACGGTGATCTTGTCCGCTTTTTCAACTACGTGATTGTTAGTTACAATGTAACCGTCAGGCGAAATAATCACACCTGAGCCTGAAGCCTGCTGCGGGCCACGGGGGCGCATACGCTGACCGAAAAAGTCGCCAAACATATCATCAAACGGGCTGCTGCCGCCACCATTACCTTGCTGCGATGAATACGTAGTACGTATGTAAACCACTGCAGGAGTAACCGCCGCGGCAGCCTGGGTAAAATCAACCGAGCCGGCAGAGGATACCGTCATGGGGTTACTTGTAAAATATACTTTCTGGCGTTCCTCAAAGGTCATGTCATCGGCATTCTTCTTTTCGAAGATTTTGTAGGTGCCTAACGCCATTGCACCGCCAACAAAGGCGGTTAATAATGTTAAACCAACTTTTTTCATGTTATTATTGATAATTTTTTGTTTACTGGGTTTAATTACAATGTTCAAATATAATACCATATAGACGGTAAGAGCAATGAGATGTTATAAGCATTTATGTTAAAAAGTGTTAAACCTGATTTAACCGCGCTATGACAGGTTTTTAATTATTATATGCTAATATTACATCCTATTAATACGTATTACTGTGAAACTTCATTTTTATAAATACCAGGGTGCCGGTAACGATTTCATATTGGTTGACAACAGGCAACTTGCTGTAAATCATCACAATCCGGAGCTGCTTGCACGTTTGTGCGACAGGCATTTTGGCGTTGGCGCTGATGGTATTATGTTTTTGCAGAACGCAGACGGTTACGATTTTGAGATGGTGTATTATAATGCCGACGGTAACCCGAGCAGTATGTGTGGTAATGGGGGCAGGTGCATTGTGGCTTTCGCCCGCTTTTTAAATGTGATTGAGAGTGAAACAGAATTTGTGGCAGTTGACGGCCCGCATCATGCCAAAATTTCAGACGAAGGCAATTGGGTGAGCCTGCAAATGATTGATGTGTACAAGGTAGAACGCGACGGCGAGGCCTATGTGCTCAATACTGGTTCGCCGCATTATGTAACAATTACGGAGGATTTAAAGAACAAAGATGTTTTTCACGAAGGTTCGGCTATCCGTAACAATAATACTTACAAGGCTAACGGCATCAACGTAAACTTTGTGGAGCCGCTTACCAATGGAAACGGCTACTTTGTACGCACATTTGAGCGCGGCGTTGAGGATGAAACCTTTGCCTGTGGCACCGGTGTAACTGCGGTAGCACTGGCCATGGCTAACCAAAACAATCAAACCGGGCACATTACTACCCCAATAAAAGTGTTAGGCGGAAATCTGAATATCCGTTTCAATTACGATGGCGAGCGCTATACCGAAATATTTTTGGAAGGCCCTGCTGAACGGGTTTTTGAGGGTTATATCGAAATATAAGAACATAGCTTCTAATAACTCTCTAATAAAAATCCATCCAATTCTTGTATTATTAGATTCTATGACAAGTTCCGGGCAATTTATTACAATCGTCCGGCGTCACCATGTGCTTATTCTAATAAAATCCTAATTACTGTCTTAGCGCACTCTAATTTCAGCGCTGTAAAATTGCATAGGTAATATTACCCGGGTTTAATATAAATAGTTACACCTATGCAAACCATACTCATCCCAACGGATTTTAACACGGAAGCGTTAAAAGCTATACCGCTTGTTTGTGAACAATTGAAGGGCGAACCGCTCAATTTCATATTCATACACATGTTCAAGCTTTCTGATTCGGTTACCGATCTGCTAATGCTATCGAGGAGAAGCCGGGAATATGAGCAGGTTAGCGATGATTTTTATAAGGGCTGTACCGCCTTAAAAAATGAATATCCGCAAATAAGGGCGATAAAGGTGGAGTTTTTATACGGCAGCACGCTAAGCATATTTAAAGCCTTTTTAGAAGAAAACGAGGTAGATCAGGTGCTTGACTTTAAATATTGCCACGCCGGAAAAATCAACAAAGCGAGTATTGACCCGGCCATACTCATCCAAAAAAGTGGCTTACCGGCGCTTACTATAACACCACATCGCAACGAAGCTTCAAGTGAACAGCGCGTTACGGAGGCGGTTATGGCATAAGTGATTTTTAACTATTAAACAGAAAACAATGTTATTACAAGAAAATATACCTATTAAGTACATCTTCGGCAAAATACGCGTCGAGGTGATGCTGGTTACCATATATGCGCTGCTGATAGCATTGTTGTATAAAAACTTTCATTTCACGCGTATATCCATACCTATCGCGGTGCCAACGCTGCTGGGTACGGTTATATCATTATTGCTGGCGTTTAAATCAAACCAGGCATATGACCGTTGGTGGGAAGCACGTACGCTGTGGGGCGCCATCGTAAACGATTCGCGCACGTTAACACGCCAGCTGTTCACTTACATTGATACGCATTACGGCAAATTAGAAGAAATAGCTTTTTGCGAACGTATGGCCAAACGCCAAATTGCCTGGTGCTATGTGCTCAGCCGCCAGTTGCGCGGGCACGACCCAATGCCCGGAATGGATAAATGGTTGTGTAAAGAGGATTTTGAATATATACAAGGCTACAGCAATAAAGCAGTAGCGTTGCTTGAATTGCATGGCGCTGATTTGCGAAATGCTTATAAACTGGGTTGGATAAACGAATTCCAGCAGATAGAAATGGATGCTACGCTTACACGGTTTTCAAACCACATGGGCGGTTGTGAGCGTATCAAAAACACGGTATTCCCCTCAACATACAAGGTATATATACACTTTGCGCTGATACTTTTTGTTGCCTTGCTGCCGTTTGGCCTGATAGAGTTTTTTGGCCTGGTTGAAATACCGATGGTTATCGCAATCGCCAGCTCTTTCTTCCTAATCGAAAAGATGGCGATCCACTTGCAGGATCCCTTTGAGAATAAACCCACTGATACGCCAACCACGGCTATATCAGCTACTATAGAGCGCGACATTTTACAGATGCTCAAACAATATTATAAAGAAGATAAACCGGCTGATGAACCGGCCTCAAAAGACAAGGTGTTCTATATTTTGTAGAAAGTGCGGTGGTGTGGCCTTTCTTACCAAAATGCACCTTCGGGCATCGTTTAAAACGATGCCCTTTTTTGTGTCCTGCCCGCCCCCTTTAATTGCCTCTTTCACCCCTCAAATGCAACCTGGTATTCCACTAATTTTGGTAAATCACTTAACTATTTTACATCCGTTAGCAATTTGTGTTGGCCATGTAATACATTACTTTTGAGTTGATTAAACCAAAACGAACATGAAAATCTTAAAGATCATTCTGCTTTCAGTGCTTACCATCGTAGCGGTTGCACTGATAATTGCGCTTTTTGTAAATGGCGATTATTCCATCAAACGTTCAATTGTAGTTAATAAGCCCAAGGCTGAGGTGTTTGGCTATATCAAGTACCTTAAAAACCAAAACGAATACAGCAAGTGGGCGCGCATGGATCCGGGCATGAAGGTTGAATTTCGCGGTACCGACGGACAGCCCGGCTTTGTTTCTGCCTGGGAAAGCGAACGCGACAGCGTGGGCAAAGGTGAGCAGGAAATTAAAAAGATTGACGAGGGCAAGCGAGTTGATTATGAAATACGCTTTATTGAGCCCATGGAAGCAGTTGCCCCCGCTTATATGATAACCGATAGCATAGCCCCCGCACAAACTAAGGTAACCTGGGGTTTTGAGGAGCATGTGCCATATCCGTTCAACATCATGTGCCTGTTTTTTGATGTGGAACAGATGATAGGAAACGATTTGCAAACGGGGCTGGGAAACCTTAAAGGTAAACTTGAAAACTAATTATAACTTAACTATAAACTTATGAAATCAGCAAACCCGTATTTAAACTTTAACGGCAACACCGAAGAAGCTTTCAACTTTTACCGATCAGTTTTTGGCGGCGAATTTATAGCATTGATGCGCTTTGGCGATGGAGCAGATGCCGGTAACGGATGCGCAGATATGTCCGGAGAATCGCAAAACCCACCGCCGGCTAATACCAGGGACATGATTATGCACATTGCCCTACCGTTAGGAAATAATATACTAATGGGCACTGATGCCCCCGAAGCGATGGGTTTTAAATTGGTTACGGGCAATAATACTTATATCTCTATCAACACGGATAGCAAAGAGGAAACCGATAACATATTTGAAAAACTATCTGAGGGTGGAAAAGTGCAAATGCAGCCCGAACAGATGTTTTGGGGTGATTACTATTGCTCATTTACCGATAAATTCGGCATTCAATGGATGCTAAGCTATAATCCAAACCATTAAAAAAGGATCCTATGAAAATTGTATCTATCGTAAAACAAATAGAAATAGCCGCGTCGCCGCAAAGCGTTTGGCGGGTGCTGTTTAACAATGAGCTGAACAGGCAATGGTTAAATTATTTTTCTGTTGGCACGTTTGCCAACACAGATTGGCGCGAAGGCAGCAGAGTAACCTTTACTGATGGCAGCAACTGTGGCATAACCGGCTACATTTTAATTGGTAAACCACACACCGAAGTAGTTATTGAATATGACGGCTTCATTTTAAATGGCGTAACCGACACCACAAGCGAGGATGCGCAAAATTATATAGGTGCCCGGGAAAGTTACCTGCTGACAGAAAAAGACGGGCTTACTGTGCTTGATATATCGTCAGACATGGGTGAGGACCATTATGACCAGATGTCGGCTGCCTGGGATGAAGCGTTATTAAAAATAAAGTCGATGGCTGAAGAAGCGTAATATTCGAGTACCGATTAAACTAATCAGGTTTTGAATAGTCTATATCATTCAACTATTCAAATTTAAGGCGTCTGTTATAACAGTCGCCTTTTGAATGTAAATTAAGCTGGTGTAGCAATAACACGAAGCCGCTATTTAGAACGTTTAAAAATTAGACTATTTTGATGTCACAGAACAATCAAAATCTTATTATTGAGTTTATTAATTGTAAAAATAAAGCTGATTATAGAGGAATGAAAAAATTATTAGTTATCCCCGGAATGATGCTGGCTTTACTGCTTGCTACTCCGGCTATAAATAACGCTAACGCGCAAAGCAAAGCAAAAAAAGCCGCCGCTAAAAAACCGGCCGGTGGCAAAGCAACCGCTGCCGAAATTGCTGCAGGTAAAGCCCTGATCGCAAAATCGGATTGCTTATCATGCCATAAAACTGACGTAAAGCTGGTTGGCCCGGCGTATATTGATGTGGCAAAGAAGTACCCGGCAACGCCTGCTAACTATGCGGCATTGTCTAAAAAGGTAATTGATGGCGGTTCGGGCGTTTGGGGCCAAATCCCAATGTCTCCACACCCATCCCTTGCAGCCGCTGATGCTGATAAGATGGTTAAATACATTCTGTCGCTTAAATAATAAAAGTTAAGCGCAACAAAAAGGCTTTGAGCAAATGCTCAAAGCCTTTTTGTTTTTACTGCCAGCGGTCACCGCCCCTGTCGCGGTTATAACCGCCTTCACGGCTGTAGCCACCGCCGCCGTTGCCACCGCGGTTATAACCACCGCCGCCACCGCGGTTAAAGCCACCACCGCCTCTGCGGTCGCCGCCGCCGCTTGGTTTCTTATTTTCAGCCTGGCTAACGGCTATCGAACGGCCTTTAACTTCGCTTTTATTAAGTGCGTCAATTGCTGTTTGTGCGCTTTCATCATCAGGCATTTCAACAAAACCAAAGCCCTTGCTACGGCCTGTTTCTCTGTCCATAATTAATTTTGCAGAGCTTACTTCGCCAAATGGTTCAAAAAGGGCCCTTAAATCTTCTTCCTGTAACTGGTAAGGAAGGCTTCCTACGAAAATGTTCATTAAATTTTTACTTGTAAAGTGAGTAGTTGAGTTTACTTTGCCTGTTTAGTTGTTTGTTTTATATATACACCTCAATCCGCCTGTAATATAGGCATTTTATTATTCAGAAATACAAGCATTATTTTTTCCGAAAAAAAATTTATTTCACAGGTAATTGTAGATGCTTTAAAAATTAAAATAGCCCTCGTTCGCGTAACTCGTCACGGCGTTCCTTTTCACGGCGCTTACGTTCCTTTTTCTCTTCCTTTTCGCGCTGCTTACGTATCTCTGCCGAGTCCGGCTTGTTTTCTTCATTATCAGTGCTGTCCTTTTTGCCGCCGCCAAATAAACGCTGGAAGAAATTAAGTTTCTTTTCAGGCTCTTCAACAGGCATGGCATCCGGGTTTTGTTGCAATATGGTACTGTCGAGCACGGCTGTAGTATCAACAGGCGCGGCACGGCGCAAGCCTTCGCGCAGCCTTACATTGTAAAAGCCATAAGCATTAGTATCCCGTGCTATCAATCCTTTACTCGCCATTAAACGGCCTATCAAATTAAAATAACCATGCAGACCACGGCGTAAAGTACCGTCAGGGTTAAAGGCGTATAGCCCGGCTTTCGGGTTAGGCACAATACTGGCCAGATAAATACTTTCGCCCAGGGTAAGGTCTGACGGATTTTTGCCAAAGTAAAAATGCGAAGCCTCGTGTATACCATAAATATTGCGCCCCCACTCAATAATGTTAAAGTAAACCTCCAGCATACGGTTTTTGGTCATGATGCGGTTGTTCTCGATCAGCCAAACAATCAATATCTCTTCAATTTTACGCGAAAGTGTTTTGTTGCGGCTCAAAAACGCGTTTTTAACCAACTGCATAGATATCGTACTTCCACCACGCACAAACTTCTTTTCCTTAAAATCAGTAACTATTGAGCTGCGGATGGATTGCTCCACAAAACCGTTATGGCGGTAAAACGACGGATCTTCTGCTGTCATGATCGCGTTACGCATATCCGCCGGTATGCGGTTCAATGGTGTAAACTCCGGGTTTTCAGGCCCGATCAGGTGCGGCCCCATCGGCTTGCCTTTTTCATACGGCACATAAACAAATGGCTTGTTCAGCTTGGTCAGGTCGGCTTTGCCAAATTTGAGTATCTTAAAATCCTCTTTATCCAACCGCGAATCAAATTTCAGGCTATCCACCTGGTTTTTGTTCATATAAAAGTTAAGGGCATAATTCAGTTTGCCTGACACCTTCATACCGTCTAACGATTCGAACATACCTACCGGAAACGAGTCGAACAAATCCTGCGCGTTCAACCAGCCGGTATTAATCTTCAACTCATAAATTTTAACCGGGTTAAGCGTGTATTTTATAAACGGATGCGCTTTTATCTTTTTAAAGTGGATGGTAGAAGTACTGTCCAGCGAAACATAATTTTCGCCAATAAACACGTTAGCATCAATAGCCCCGTTAGGGATAATTATATCCTGAGTAGATAAACCGGCGTGATTAATCAGCAAGTTTCGCGCTCCCCAATAGCTGTAAATGCGGGTTTCATCACCATCTTTTTCAACTTTTGTTAAGCGGGTAGTAATAGTATCGGCATTAAGTTTGGCTTTGAATTTCCTTTCTATTATAGGCAATTCCACTTTTTTGCCATCGGCATATAGTTTTACGTCGATGTCTTTGTCTGACGCGTGCATTTTACCTGTAAGATGCCAGGTTGATTCGCCATTGTTTACGTTGATGGTTGATTTCAGGTCGCCATCATCAATAACAGCAGTTTTGGCCAGCAAACTAACACGCGTGGTATCTTCCTGGTAGGAGAGGTTGAAGTTTTTCAGATCCAGGTTTTCCGGAACTTTGTAAAGCACCTGGTTGATCAACCGGTATGAAAGGTCGGCCAGGTCAACCTTGCCTTTGCTTTCGGTGTTCTGCTTTTTCTTCCGGAACAGAAAATCAAAGTTCTTAACGCCTTTTATATTGGTCAGGCGCACAAAACCATCTTCGAGTGTTACGTCAGATAATTTCACGTCGCCTAATACCAGCGGCATCAGCTTTACATCAACAACCAGTTTATTTATACGCAACAGGCTGTCGCGCCCATCAGGCACAATTGATATGTTGTTAAAGGCCACTTCACTCAGGCCGGTAAAATGGGCCGTGCCTATTTTTACATCTAAATTATAATCGTTTTTAGCTTTGGCTTTAGCTTTGTAAATAACTTTTTGAAGCAGGGCTTCGCGTTTTGAGTAAGCTACAAAGCCACTAATTATAATTATTATCAGTACGCAGGCAAGTACAATTCCGGCAATCCGGATATATCTCGGGTTAAGGCGATGCATCAGTAAATTTTATCCAAAACTAAATATTTCTTATCCGCTTCAAACGTTAAAGTACAGTAAATTATTTCGGTAACAAAACCAAACCCAAGCGGTTTTCATATTTTTGCGATTAAGATAGATAAATGACAATTACAAAAGAACAAGTTTTACAAGCCCTTAGCCATGTTGAGGAGCCTGACCTGAAAAAGGACCTGGTTACCCTGAACATGATTCAGGATATACATATTGATGGCAACCGCCTAAGCTTTTCAGTTATACTAACCACGCCGGCCTGCCCTTTAAAGGGCCTGATTGAAAATGCCTGCCGAAATGCTATAGGGCACTTTATTAGCAAAGAGATAGAAGTTAGCATTAACATGACTTCGCGCGTAACCTCACAAAAGGATACCGGCGTACCGGGAGTTAAGAACATCATCGCGGTAGCATCAGGTAAAGGTGGAGTCGGCAAATCAACCGTGGCGGTTAACCTGGCTTTAGGCTTAGCAAAATCGGGCGCTAAAGTTGGTTTGATCGATGCGGATATTTATGGCCCTTCGCTCCCCATCATGTTCGGTTTAGAAGGCGCAAGGCCGAATGCTACCCAGCAAAATGGTAAAACCCGCATCGAGCCTATTGAAAAATTCGGCTTAAAGCTACTGTCTATAGGTTTCTTTACTGATCCTAACCAGCCGGTGCCATGGCGCGGGCCAATGGTATCAACAGCGGTAAAACAGTTATTTAATGATGCCGACTGGGGCGAACTGGATTACCTGGTGGTGGATTTGCCTCCGGGTACCGGTGATATTCATATCACCATTACACAAACCTTCCCGGTTACTGGTGCCGTTATAGTTACTACCCCTCAAAATGTTGCCCTTGCTGACGCTAAAAAGGGTATCGGTATGTTTATGATGGATGCCATCAACGTGCCGATTTTAGGCGTGGTTGAAAATATGGCTTATTTTACCCCGGCAGAATTGCCCGAAAATAAGTACTATATTTTTGGACAGGATGGCGGCAAAAACCTGGCAACGCAGCTCGATGTGCCTTTTTTAGGCGAGATACCGCTGGTAAAAAGCATCAGCGAATCGGGCGATGCCGGGGTGCCGGTAATTTTACAGGACAACACCGTAACCTCGCATGCCTTTATTAAGATGGCGGAGATGGTGGCACAACAGGTATCCATATACAACGCCCGCGGCGTGGTGGACAAGAATGTTGTAAATAATTATTAACTTTACAGTAATAAAATAATAAAAATGAGTGATTTATTAGATCAGGTTGAGAAAGCGCTGGATACCATTCGTCCGTATCTGGAAGCTGATGGCGGGAACGTGTCAATAGAGGAAATTACTCCTGAAAATGTTGTGAAGTTAAAACTGCTGGGGTCATGCGGTTCATGCCCAATGAGCATCATGACGTTGAAAGCCGGTATTGAGCAGGCTATTAAAAAAGCCGTACCGGAAGTTACCGGTGTTGAAGCCATCAATTTAACTGATATTGATGACCCTAACGCTGTGCTGCCTGAAAACCTGCGTTAATTGTTAAGTATTGTTAAAACATCCCTGTTTTACAAAAAAGAGGATAATTTTGATGCTTAATTAAACCTTTTGGCATAAAAGTGGTAAAATAATAAGTGCAGATGAAGTTTTTGATCGGGATATTATTTTTAATGTTTACCACTGCTGCCCTCGCGCAGCAGCAAGAACGGCCTTTGGTTCAATTTTCGGGCGTAACTTTCAATGCCGATAGTTCGAACATTGCCGTTCCGTACGTTACAATGACAAATCTTTCAAACGGTAAATCAGCCAGTTCATCTAATTATAAGGGTTATTTCTCATTTGTTGCCCACGAGGGCGATAGTGTTCGCTTTACCTCGGTAGGTTATGCACCTGTAGTTGTGGTGATACCCGTAAATGCAAATAAGAGCTATACGGTAAAAGTGCCTCTAAAACCGCAAATAGTAAACCTGCCCACATTCAGGGTATTCCCATGGGCTACCACGGATGAGTTTAGGAAAGATTTTCTGGCGATAAAAATAGCTGACGATGACCTGGAAGTAGCTAAGAAAAACGTTAGCCGGTCATCATTGATGGCATTGCAAAATACACTTGCCCGCGATGGTAGAGAAATACAAACTGCTAACGCCGGTGCAATGCACACACGTATACTTAATCAAAACTCGTTGCAGCCTAATCCGCTGCTTAACCCGCTGGCCTGGGGTAGTTTAATTAAACAGATATCTGACGGCGACAAGAGCCGCTCAAGTAATTAAAATATTAAAGCAGCACGTTGAAGCTGCTTTTTTATGCTTTAATCTGTTGTGCTATTATTTAGACTTTTCTACGCATAAACCGGCATCACTAACCTCGCGAAGTGGGTTGTCGCGCATGTTTTGCTCTATTTCAATATGATATACGCCATTTTCCGGAAATTTATAGCCTTTAAGTAATACAAAGCGGTAGCTGTATAAATTGCCTGAGCCCGCGCCCAGCCATTCGCCATCTGGTTTGGCTAATTTAAACTCGTACCGGGTAGCTTGCACTTTTTTTCCATGCCCAGCACGGCGAAAAATAATAAAGATGTTGGAGTACTTATAATCGCCTGTTACGCGTAAATTCAGGTAGATACTATAAAGCGGCATCGCGTCGTCAATCTTTACATCATACCTTAACGGATCGGTGTACGCCCAGTTGTGATTGGGGATAGCCTTGTTTTCATCAAAAACCGTATTAGGGTTAGCGCACGATGAAAACAAGGCTGCTATAGCGCTAAGCGTTAAAAAATACTCCAGTTTTTTCACTGCTCTCTGCCTGGTTGTTGATTGTTTTGATTTCCGTTGTTTGGGCGATGCCTGTGGCGCCTGTTATTATTGCTTTTGCTACCTTCCACTTTTACCGGAGCACCACCACCATTATTGCCTTGCTGCTGATTATTGGAATGCTGCGGTTTGTTATTAGGCTGCCTGTTTTGCTGCGGCCGCTGCTGCCCCTGCTGCCCCTGTTGCTGGGGCTTTGGCTGCTGTTGTTGTGCTTTTTGTTGCTGGGGCTGCGCGTTATTATCAGCTCCGGCAGGCTTGTTGCCTTTATTACGGTTCTTGTTATTATTATTCTTTTTCTTTTTGGCTCGTTCGTCAAGTCGGGTAAGGCTGTCCTGGCCAACTACGTTCTCATAATCGGGGGCTTTTGCCTGTTTGGTTTCAGCCTCGGCTTCAGGCACAATATCTTCAGGGAAAATGCCTTCTTTATTAAGCTTTTGTATCTCTTTTACTTTACTGATCTCTAACGGAATCCACGATTCGGCATTGGGATAGCTGAACCACATCAGCTTTTTAAATATATCCGTTTTTTGTAAACGCGCATCGCCAACCTTGGTTTTAAGTATGTATACATCATCCGGAATACCTTTGAGGGCATCCATATAAGTATCCAGCTCGTAGTTAAGGCAGCATTTAAGCTTACCGCATTGCCCGGCCAGTTTCAGGGTATTTAATGACAGGTTTTGATAACGTGCCGCGGCGGTTGATACGGTTTTAAAATCTGTCAACCAGGTTGAGCAGCACAATTCGCGCCCGCAAGAGCCAATGCCACCCAGGCGGCTTGCCTCCTGGCGCATACCAATTTGCCGCATTTCAATACGGATTCTGAAAGCCTCAGCCATTTTCTTGATCAGCTCCCTGAAATCAACACGGCCTTCGGCGGTATAATAAAAGGTGGCCTTGGTTTTATCGCCCTGGTAATCCACATCGCTTATCTTCATGCTAAGGTTCAAATCCAGTGCCAGCTTGCGCGAGCGGTGCATGGTTTCCCATTCCAGGTCTTTGGCCGCTTTCCATTTATCTACATCGGCAGCGGTGGCGCGGCGGTATATTTTTTTAACCACATCGGCTTCCTTAACATGGCGTTTTACCATTTGCATGCGCACCAGTTCGCCGGTTAACGATACGTGGCCAATGTCGTACCCGCCGGTAGTGGTTTCAACCGCTACCAGCTCGCCTGCTTCAAGGTATATGTTATCCACGTTTTTGTAAAACTCCTTACGCGAACCCTTGAACTTTATTTCGATTATTGAGAATGGTTTATAATTTGCCGGCATGTCCATATGCGACAGCCAGTCGTAAACATCTAATTTGCTGCAACCATTTGTAAGGCACGAGCCATTACTTTTGCAGCCCGCAGGTGTGCAACCACCTGATGAGCAACTTCCGCATCCCATAGTTATTTCGGTATATATTGTGTTCGCCCCTGGCGAATCGTTTTGTAATGTAATATTGTTATAATCTGCAAAGATACATCTAAAAATAAAATTTTAGGGTTGGCGTTCCGCTCCACATGGTAGTGCGCCGTTTCCAGCTCGCTGCTTATGGCTTCGGTAGCCTCAATGCTCATTACTTTGATCATTTTTTGCGCCGTGTCCAGCTCATCCGCCGGTAAATGCACCAGATTAGGAGCTCCGGCCAGCAGCAGGCAGCACTCACGTATAAAGTTTATGCCGTAGCGTAAAAAGTTCTTTTGGTTTTCGCGACCCGACTTGGCCAGTTGCTCCACAAAAGCAACCACCTCAATGCCTTTATTGCTGTAGCACATACGCAGCCACTGTATAAACTGACTATGGTAGTTGCTGGCATCATGCTGTAGCATGCCCAGGGCCTCGGCCATGTTGCCGTTGCTCAGGTAGGCTATTTCAGCAGCTGTAGCTTCGGGCTGGCCGCGTTCATTCAGCAAATATGTTTTTATATCGTTGTACTCCAGCGGCGGTATTTTTACCAGCTGCGTACGCGAGAGTATGGTATTCAGTATCTGATCCTGATTTTGAGCCACCAGCAAAAACAAAGTGTTGGGCTGCGGCTCCTCAATTATTTTAAGCAAGGCGTTACCTTCTTTATCCAGATATTCTGGCAACCAAAGTATTAGTATCTTATATTCCGATTCAAATGGTTTTAAGCTGAGTTTTTTGATGATCTGGTGGCATTCGGCTATATTGATGTTGGCCTGCTTGTTTTCAGCATCCAGATAACCGCGCCAGGCATCAAGGCTTAAATAAATATTGGCCTCCATGGCTTCACGCCATTGCTCAATAAAAGTGATGGCGGTATCATCCTTATGCTTGGCAAAAAAGGGGTAGGAGAAATGCAGATCGGGGTGCATCAGCTTCTGATATTTCCGGCATGATGCACAAACACCGCATGAATCATCGGCCTGCTTGTCCTCGCACGATAAATATTGCGCGTAGGCAATAGCAAGCGCCAAACTGCCTGACCCTTCCGGACCTAAAAACAGTTGCGCATGGCTAACCCGGTTTCCATTCACCGAGTTAATTAATCGCTGCTTTACGGCATGCTGGCCAACAATTTCACTAAACCGCATTGGTGCAAGATAGTGAATTGATATGAGTATTGACATATGTGATTTTCGTTAAGCAGCTATATACTGTACCTTTGTTTCAACTTATAAAATGATAAAATGAGGTTAATGGCATTTGATTACGGTACAAAGCGCATAGGCATAGCAGTGACCGATCCGTTGCAGATCATAGCTACAGGGCTGGACACCATACACCCCATGCACATCGTCGACTACCTGAAAAAATACGTGCAAACCGAGCAGGTGGAACGCTTTATTGTAGGCGAACCCAAGCAAATGGATAACACGCCATCACAATCGGCCATACATGTAAAAGGCTTTGTTAACCTGCTGAAAAAAACATTCCCCGAAATACCTATCGAAATGCTTGATGAGCGCTTTACCTCAAAAATGGCATCAGCAGCCATAGCCCAAAGCGGCATGGGCAAAAAAGCCCGGCAGAATAAGGAGTTGGTGGACACTGTTTCGGCGGTGATACTGTTGCAATCGTATATGTCGAGACCTTGATTTGCTTGATTTAGGGATTACTTTATTTATTAGATTAATAAATTTTTATGATTTATAAGGAGCTTACGGAGAAGATTATAGGGTGTGTTATGAAGGTAATGGTACATTAGGTAATAGGTTTCAGTAGGTAATATATCAGCGGGCATTGGCTATAAAATGGGAAAACAAGGGTTACATTACGTACGCGAATGGAAATGCCTATATATTATGACGAGATTGACATAGGCACAAGGCGTGTTGACTTTTTTGTTGAAGACCTTATAATGGTTGAACTTAAAGCGATAATAAAACTGGAGGATGTACACTTAGCTCAGGCCATGAATTACCTGGGAGCCTACAAAATGGAAATAGGACTGTTAATTAATTTCGGTGCCCAAAGCCTGCAATTCAATAGAGTTCACAACAATAAAATAAAAACGTAATCAGACCAAAGAAATCTTAAAATCACTTTTTTAAACAGAGCTATAAAAGATAATCTGATCAAAAAATCCTAAATCATATAATCCCACAAATCAAGGTTTAAGACAAAATGGAAATACTCGACCCTTCTCTACAAACATACGTCGAAACCCACACCGACCCGGAGCCGGAGGCACTGAAAAAAATCAACCGCAACACGCATTTAAAGGTTTTAAAACCAAACATGCTGAGCGGGCATTACCAGGGCAGATTGCTGAGTATGCTGAGTAAAATGATGCAGCCAAAGTTGATTATTGAGATAGGCACCTATACCGGTTACTCGGCTATCTGTTTGGCTGAAGGGCTTGTTGACGGTGGCGTTTTGCATACCATTGAGGTGAATGAAGAAATGGAGGAATTGATAAATTCACATTTAAAACTCACAAATGTGGATAAAAAAATCCATGCTCATTTTGGCCCTGCAGAGCGTGTAATAGCAGATTCGAATTGGCAAAACATTGATATTGTGTTTATTGATGCCGATAAGAAAAATAATTTTACTTACTTTGAGTTATTAATTGATAAAGTTAAATCCGGAGGATTGCTAATTATTGATAACGTTTTGTGGAAAGGTAAGGTGTATGACGAGCATCAAAATGATGCCGACACACAGGCCTTCCGCAAACTAAATGAGCAGATAGCTGTTGATACGAGGGTTGAAAAATTAATTCTGCCCGTACGTGATGGCCTTTTGCTTATCAGAAAAAAGTAATTATGAAGAAACTCTTATTTGTTACACTGTTCTCAATTTTCTCAATTGCTTCATTCGCGCAAAACACTTCACAATCATACATCGAACAGTTCAAAGATAATGCCATAAGCATTATGCACGAAACAGGCATACCGGCAAGCATAATTATGGCAGTTGCCATGCACGAATCAGGCAATGGCAATTCAACCATCGCTAAAAAACTGAACAATCAGTTCGGAATAAAGGGCAATACCCGTACAGTTTATTATAAAAAGAAACGTAAGGTACGCACCAGCTATAAAAAGTATGATTCAGTGCTTGAATCATTTAACGATTTTGCCCGGGTACTTACCCAGCGTAAACAATTCAGTCACCTGGGCGATAAGTTTACCCAGCATGATTACAAAGGCTGGGCAAAAGGCATACAGCGCAGCGGCTATTGCAGCAGCAAAAAATGGTCATCACAGGTTATCGGCATTATAAAAAGATATGGTTTGCACGAACTGGATAGCATTCCGGAGCCTAAGCAACTTGCTCAAAATACCGAAAAATAAAAAATACTTTATTTTTGGCGCATTCGTTAGCCATTACTAAAGTACCTGTATGCGTAAAATACTCCTCTTATTTATAGTTGCCGCTATAGCATTGTCCTCATGCTCATCCCGTAAAAAGGGGGTAAGCAACAGGCAGGCCCGAAAAAACAACAAGAGCATACAAAAGGCCAATAAGGATGCTATTTCCAATTATAGCAACTATACCGCCCAACAATACATTGAGCGATTTAAAGGCATAGCCATTACGGAGATGAACCTATACGGCATCCCCGCCAGTATTACCCTGGCGCAAGGTATGTTCGAGTCGGGCAATGGTAATGGTGAGTTAGCTAAAGTAGCCAATAATCACTTCGGTATTAAATGTACCGGCGACTGGGGCGGTAAGGGTTATTATAAAGATGACGATAATGCCAATGATTGCTTCAGGGTTTATAATAATCCAGAGGACTCCTTTCGCGATCATTCAGAATTTCTTAAGAAAAAGCGCTACGCCAAATTATTCGAACTTGAAAAGAATGATTATGAAGGCTGGGCTTATGGCCTTAAGGCTGCAGGCTATGCTACAAACCCTCGTTATCCGCAATTACTTATCAGCGTAATTAAGCGTTATAACCTTGACCAGTTTGACCGCCCGGAAACCGATATCCAAAAAATAAAGCGTGAAGACAGGGTATTAGCTGACATTAACAACAATATTAATCAAACTGCAACCGATAGTGTAGCTAAGGACACACCAGTTGACAAAACTTATATCGTTAAACAGGGCGATACACTTTTCAATATTTCAAAGCGTTTTTCATTAACGGTAGACCAGTTAAAAACCCTTAACAACATTACGGATGATGGCATAAAAATTGGCCAGAAACTGATAGTTATTCCGTAACTTACTGTTAATATCTGTTAAAAATGCGTTTGCAAACTATACAAAAGGTTAGTTTTAAAGCTGTAATGAAAATATGGCTTTTGGTGCTGCCTTTATTAATAGTTGCGGATGTTTGCGCGCAGGATAAAAAGGTTGAGGGTATTGTATTTGATAAGGGGGCTAATGACCGTATTGCCAAGGTAAGCATTCGTAATATTGATAACGGGCAGGCTGTTTATAACAATTTAAAAGGTGAATTCAGCATAGATGCGGCCATTGGTAATCGTTTGGTTTTTTCAAAAGAAGGCTATTTTAACGACACGGTTAAAATAATTGATAACAAATCATTAGCCGTTAATTTAAAAACCACCGGCATACAGTTGCAGGAGGTACGTATTAATGATAAATTAATCAACCCTGAAAAATGGATGGCCGCTACCAGGCGAGACTATACCCGTTTATACGGCCCATCTTCAAACCCGGATCTGTTAACAACATCGCCATACGGCATGGGTGCTGGTATAGGTATTGATGCCCTTTACAACGCACTTAGCCGTAGTGGGAGAAATGCTGAAAAACTTAAAGAAGTAATTGAGCGCGATTACCATCAAAATGTGATCGATTACCGTTTTAACCGCACTTTTGTGAGTAACGTAACGGGCCTCAAGGATGATCAATTGACGGATTTTATGCAGAAATATCGACCCGGCTATTACCTGGTTACTACTGCGAGCGATTATGAGTTTGTAAAATACGTACGTAACAGCTACAAAAGGTATATGCGCAACCCGGGCAATTTTACCGTTTCGCCGCTTGAGCCCAGTAAATGAGGTATCCGGTAATTGTAGTAAAAAAAATGCGTGTCGCCGGCATGGCGCTTTACCCGTTTATATTGGTTAGCCATAAAAACGCGGTGAACAATAGGGTGTTGATACATCACGAACTGATTCATATAAAACAGCAGCAGGAAATGCTCGTGATATTTTTCTACATTGCCTACCTGTTTAATTATCTTCTTAATTTGATAAAATACCGCAATCATCATCAAGCCTATAAAAACATAGTATTTGAGCGTGAAGCATATCAAAACGAGCAAAACCTCGTTTATGCTAAAAATCGCGGCTTTTGGTGGTGGCGTTTCTATTTATAAACAAATAACTAAATTTGGCCCCAACCGCAATTGGCGGTGCTGTTAAACGGTTATCTATGATTAAAAAAGTACCCGCATTAATTATCATCGGCCTTTGCCTGGCAACTGCTGCAATTGCGCAAACAGACAGTGTTAAAACCGATAGCGCCAAGGTTGATACATTTAAGGTAGATACCAATCTCATCAATAGATACCGTATTGAGCCGCGTAAAAACGCGTTGCCATTGCGCATCAGGCCAATGCAATTACAGCCGGAATACATCCCGGTTAATATGCCCGATTATGAAATTAAGCGCTGGCGAAAATGGTTTACAGTAGCCATTAACTTCAACCAGTCAGCGTTCAGCAGCAACTGGGCATCGGGTGGTGTAAGCGCTGTTGCGGTAGGTACCAATATTATTTACCGAACGGAATACAACAAATCGCCGTTTATATATACGGCAGAGGTTAACTTTTTATACGGAAGGTCAAAAAACAAGGGGCAGGGCGCACGTAAAACCAACGACCGTATTTTTATAGATAATAAATTATCTACCAAATTATCGCAAAACTGGTACTTGTTCGGCTCGTTAAGTTTGGAGTCGCAGGTTGATAAAGGTTTTCAGTACCCCGATCCTAATCCGCCTATATTGATATCTAAATTTATGTCGCCGGGTTATATCACCGAGTCATTCGGTTTGGAGTATAAGCCATCCCGATTTTTTGATTTGCGGATAGGTACAGGTACTGCCCGTCAAACCTTAGTGCTCGATACCACCATATACCGTACCCAACCCGGTAATTACGGTGTACCTATAGGCAAAACCATACGTAATGAGCTGGCATTCCAGGCGATTGCTTTGTTTGATAAGGATATAATGCAAAACCTGCACCTTAACTGGCGTTATGCGTTGTTCATCCCTTACGGCAGGCCGATAGCCTATACCAACCATCGTTTAGATGCTACTTTGCTGGCACGGGTAAATAAGCTGATAAATGTAACCATTAACGGTACTGTGCTTTATAATAAAGATACCTCGAATGATATACAGGCTACCGAAGGTTTAGCCTTGGGTATTTTATATAAATTCCCGTAAACAGGGGCGTAATATAGGCCACACATAACTCATAACTAATTGTTAACTTTGCAACCTCAAAAACAGAGGTATACACAATGTTTGAAAATCTTTCGGATAAATTAGACAGGGCGTTTAAAGTCCTGAAGGGACAGGGATCGATCACCGAAATAAACGTGGCCGAAACCATGAAGGAGATACGTAAAGCCCTTTTGGATGCCGACGTAAACTATAAGACAGCCAAAGCATTTACGGATGAAGTAAGGCAAAAAGCGCTGGGCGAAAACGTGTTGACCACCATATCGCCTGGCCAGTTACTCACCAAGATCATGAATGATGAGCTTACCGCCTTAATGGGCGGTACAGCTACCGAGATCAGCTTTCCGGCTACGCCAACCATTATACTGATAGCAGGCTTGAACGGTGCGGGTAAAACTACCTTTACCGGTAAGCTGGCCAACTTCCTTAAAACGCAAAAAAACAAAAAACCTTTATTGGTTGCCGGCGACGTTTACCGCCCCGCGGCTATTGATCAGCTGCAGGTTTTAGGTGGGCAGATAGGCGTACCTGTTTATGCCAACGTTGAATCAAAAGACCCAATTGGTATAGCTAAAGAGGGTATAGCCCTGGCCAAGCAGCAAGGCAACAACGTGGTAATTATTGATACCGCCGGCCGTTTGGCTATTGACGAGGCCATGATGGTGGAGATAGAGCAGGTTAAAGCCGCTACTAATCCGCATGAAATACTATTTGTGGTAGATTCCATGACCGGCCAGGACGCGGTTAATACAGCCAAAACTTTTAATGACAGGCTTGACTTTACCGGCGTTGTATTAACCAAACTGGATGGTGATACCCGTGGTGGTGCGGCTTTATCAATCAAGTCGGTAGTAAACAAGCCAATCAAATTTATAGGTACGGGCGAAAAGATGGAAGCGCTGGACGTTTTCCACCCTGACCGTATGGCCTCGCGTATTTTGGGCATGGGCGACGTGGTGTCCTTAGTTGAACGTGCCCAACAACAGTTTGACGAAAAGCAGGCTGCCGAACTGCAGAAAAAGATACGTAAGAACAAATTCGACTTTAACGACTTTTACAGCCAGATACAGCAGATCAAAAAAATGGGTAACATGAAGGATCTGATGGGTATGATACCGGGCGTAGGTAAAATGATGAAGGACGTAGAGGTGGATGATAACGCCTTTAAAGCCGTAGAAGCCATCATTCAATCCATGACGCCGTTTGAGAAAGAAAACCCCGACAGCATTAACCAAAGCCGCCGTACACGCATAGCAAAAGGCTCGGGTACTGATATTGGCGAGGTAAACAGGCTGATAAAACAGTTTGAAGATATGCGTAAGGTAATGAAACAAATGAGCAACCCCGCAGCCATGGCCAACATGATGCGCCGGATGCCAAAGATGTAAGACATTAGAATTATCATATTAAAAAAATAGCCGCTTAAATTAAGCGGCTATTTTTTTAACTTTTAAAGGCATTCCAGCCCTGCGCAGTTAACTCGTGCACGTTGCCGGTTTTACTAATCAAATTACAGCCCGCTGAAGCTTCAGTAATATGGCCAATAATGGTAAAGTCCATTTTAAACTTTATTTTGTCATAGTCGGCTTGTTTAACGGTAAATAGAAGCTCATAGTCCTCGCCACCACTTAAGGCGCATATTGTAGGGTCAAGATTAAACTCCCGGGCTGTTTCATAGGTCATGGGGTCAAGCGGTATCTTTTCCTCGTAAATATTGCAGCCCTTATCACTTTGTTTACAGATGTGCAATACCTCTGATGCTAAACCATCAGATACATCGATCATTGCCGTAGGCTTAACATCAATCTCTTTCAGCAACTCCACTATATCTCGTCGTGCTTCGGGTTTTAATTGCCGCTCGACAATGTAATCCTTACCCTCCAGGTCGGGCTGAATATTCGGGTTTTCAAGGTAAACCAGTTTTTCACGCTCCAGTAATTGTAAACCCATATAAGCGCCACCTAAATCACCTGATACGCAGATCAGGTCGCCATCTTCGGCTGTATTACGGTAAACAATATCCTTTTCATCCGCATAACCAATAGAAGTTACGCTGATCACCAACCCTTGTTTTGATGAGGTGGTATCGCCGCCAATAATGTCTACATTGTATTTTTCGCAGGCGATGTACATACCTTCATACAATTCCTCAACGGCCTCTAAAGGGAATTTGCTCGATAAACCTAATGATACGGTTACCTGGGTAGCTGTACCATTCATGGCATAAATATCGCTCAGGTTTACCTGTATAGCTTTAAAACCCAAGTGTTTTAGCGGGGTATAAGCCAAATCAAAATGTATGCCTTCCAAAAGCATATCGGTTGATACCAATACCTTTTTTCCTGCCGGATCAAGCACCGCGGCATCATCGCCAACGCCTTTAATACTTGATGGTTGTTTAAGCTTTATGTTCTGAGTAAGGTGCTTTATCAACCCAAATTCGCCTAACTCCTGTATATTGGTACGATCTATATTATCAAACATAATTTTATTATAATCCCAGTTTAGCCGATATATCCAGCATACGCTCAATAGGTTTAACTGCATCCTTTATAATATGTTCAGGTACAGTTACTTCGGGCAATTCATTTTTTAAGCACAGGTAAAGCTTTTCAAGCGTATTGCGTTTCATGTGCGGGCAATCATTACAAGCGCAATTATTGTTAGGCGGCGCCGGAATAAATGTTTTATCCGGATTTTCCTTTTGCATTTGGTGTAGTATTCCCGATTCCGTCGCTACGATAAACTCCTTGTCAGGCGAATTTGTGGCGTATTTAAGGATACCGGTCGTTGAGCCTATATAATCTGACATTTCCAGTATAACTTCTTCACATTCAGGGTGCGCCAGTAACTTCACACCCGGATGCCTTTCCTTTAACCGTGTGATTTTCTCTCTCGAAAATATCTCGTGCACCATGCAGGCGCCATTCCATAACACCAGGTCTCGGCCGGTTTTTTTAGCTACCCAGGCACCCAAATTTTTGTCAGGCCCGAAGATGATCTTCTGATCTTTCGACAGGCTTTCCACTATCTGCACCGCGTTGCTCGAGGTACAAACTATATCACTTAAAGCCTTCAGTTCAGCAGTACAGTTCACATAGGTAATTACCAGGTGATCAGGGTATTGCTCCTTAAATTTTTTAAACAAATGCGGCGGGCAACTATCAGCCAGCGAGCATCCTGCCTTTACATCGGGCAGTAAAACCTTTTTGTTTGGCGAGAGTATCTTGGCTGTTTCGGCCATGAAGTGTACCCCGGCGAATACGATGATATCCGCATCAGTTTTTGCTGCCTGCTGCGATAAGCCGAGGCTATCGCCGATATAATCTGCAATATCCTGTATATCGCCATCCTGATAGTAATGGGCAAGTATGACCGCATTTTTCTGCTTTTTTAATTTTTCAATTTCATCGAAAAGGTCAAGAGTAGGATCGATGTCTTCCTCCACAAAACCTTTCACATTTATTTCTTCGAAGATATCCATTTCAACAAATCAATAAAAACAACATTATTTAATATAAGTAAGAAAACTATAGTTTATTAAGCTGTTAGTTTTGTTAGAAACTAATGCTACAAAAAGAGATAAAAGTTGTTTTCACATAGTTGTTAACAATTTATTCCAATTAAATTTTGTGCAGCGAATTGAAAATTAGATTGGTATGATAAACAAGATTTATTTAAAATACTTTTATGTTAATATTTTCGCTGTGTTAAAAATGTTGAATTCGATGTTGGCAATGCTGATAAGTCTCGCAAAATTTATCGTTCAACAGTACAAAACTACGGGTTATCCACGTGTTTATAATTTATTATTTTTTTACTTACACAAAATTAACACCTTTTACGCCGCTTATTAACACAAGTATTACTTTTACACATCTATACGTATATATATGACCCGAAATGTGGATTTCCTGGTAATTGGTTCAGGCATCGCCGGACTAAGTTTTGCACTTAAGGCTGCAAAGCATGGTAAGGTACTGATAGTTACAAAGGCAAATGAAGATGAATCAAACACTAAGTATGCCCAGGGTGGCGTTGCGGTGGTTGTGGATAAAAAGGAAGATTCGTTTGAAAAACATATAAAAGATACCCTAATTGCCGGTGACGGCTTGTGTGACCCAGAGGTTGTGGAAATTGTGGTTAAGGAAGGGCCAGAGCGAATTAACGAAATTATTGACTACGGAACCAATTTCGACAAAACCAACGATGGTATTTATGACCTGGCAAAAGAGGGAGGTCACTCAGAATTCCGTGTACTGCATTATAAGGATATAACCGGTTTCGAGATTGAGCGTGCTTTGTTAGAGCAGATACATCAAAATACTAATATAGAGATACTTACACATTATTTCGCGGTTGATTTAATTACACAACATCATTTAGGTGAATTTGTGGATAAGTCATCAAAAGATATTACCTGTTATGGTATTTATGCCTTTAATACCGAAACTAATGAGGTCGAGAAGATATTATCTAAGGTAACCGTAATGGCATCGGGCGGTGCGGGCCATATTTATTCGGTAACTACAAATCCTACAATCGCTACTGGTGACGGTGTGGCCATGGTTTACCGCGCTAAAGGTAAAGTGCGTAATATGGAATTTATACAATTCCACCCAACAGCTTTATATAATCCGGGTGAATATCCCTCATTCCTTATATCAGAAGCAGTCCGTGGTTTCGGTGGTATATTGAAACGTACCAATGGTGAAGAGTTTATGCATGAATACGATAAACGTAAATCATTAGCGCCACGTGACATTGTAGCCAGAGCTATCGACTCAGAAATAAAAAAATCGGGCGAGGACTATGTTTATCTGGATATACGTCATCGCAGTAAAGCAGATATATTACAGCATTTCCCGAATATATATGCTAAATGTTTGGAGATTGGTTTGGATATGACCAAGGATATGATTCCCGTTGCACCGGCTTGTCATTATATGTGTGGTGGTGTTTCTGTAGATCATGTCGGCCGCTCATCTATTTTAAGGCTTTATGCTTGTGGCGAGTGTTCATCAACCGGGTTACATGGTGCTAACAGGTTGGCATCAAATTCCTTATTAGAGGCGTTGGTATTTGCCCACCGTATTTATGAGGATGCCGTTAAAAGCTTTGAAACTGCTGTAGTGCCTGATAATATACCTGATTGGGACGAGAAGGGTGTGCAATTATCAAACGAAGATATATTGGTAACGCACAATGTGCGCGAAATGCAAAAGGTAATGAACGATTATGTGGGCATAGTTCGCTCCGATTTCAGGCTGGAAAGGGCGATGCGCCGGTTGGGTTTGTTATATGAAGAAACGGAAGAATTTTATAAGCGGACGAAGTTGTCAGTTAAACTTTGCGAGCTGCGTAATTTGATCCAGGTATCGTACCTGGTAATAAAATCAGCCATGTTACGCAAGGAGAGCAGGGGCTTGCATTATACAACCGATTACCCTGAACATGCTGCCGAACTATATGATACGGTAATATAAGTTGAGCGAAAAACGGGGTTCGAACCCGCGACCTTCAGTTTGGGAAACTGATGCTCTACCAGCTGAGCTATTTTCGCTTGATAAATCAAACATATAAAATTAATCAGTCAATCAATAAATCAAATTATATATGCCTGTTATTTTACCTGTAAAAGATAAGTTGCCAAGTTGGGGAACTGATTGTTTTATAGCCGAAAACAGTACAATCGTTGGCGATGTAACTATGGGAAATAACTGTTCGGTATGGTTTAATGCGGTTATCAGGGGTGATGTGCATTATATAAAAATAGGAGATAATACTAATATTCAGGACGGTGCAGTTATTCACGCAACCTATCAAAAAGCGCCTACAAATATTGGTAACAATGTTTCCATTGGGCATAACGCCATAGTACATGGTTGTACCTTACATGATCATGTTTTAGTGGGCATGGGTGCCATTGTAATGGATGATGCGGTAGTTGAGCCGTTTGTTATCATTGCAGCCGGATCAGTAGTACTTGAAAAAACGCTATGCGAAAGTGGTTACCTGTATGCCGGTACTCCTGCTAAAAAAATAAAGCCATTAACTGAAGAGCAGCGGGAGTTACTCACCCGACTGCCCAATAATTATATTATGTATTCAGGCTGGTTTATGGAGTAACCGGTTCTTTCGGAATGCTTATAGCCTCTTCAGCATCCCAGTTCGGGCGCAGGGTTATTTCTTTATCATATAACCAAATATTCTCCGGCTGACGGCCTTCTTTTACGTTACCGCTATCCCAGCGGCCGTTCTTATTTGCATCGTAAATAACCTTTACGCGATACTTGCCATTAATGTAATTGTTATATACTACTGATGTGCTTTTGGTGATCACATCACTGCGTAGTATTGTTTTTTCATCACGATAAAGCTGTATCACGTAATTTTTATTTGGCTCAGGTACCGTGATTTTTAAGGTAAGTATGCTATAATTTTCCGGCTTATCTATTTCGAATTTTTTTCCGGTGGTTTTATTCTTATTGCCAAATAAATCGGTTAACGCATTGTCGGCAATATTAATTTGATAGGTGGCATTTTGCTTCCAGCGATATTTGACCGATAGTTTCCTTGACGTGCTATCTTTGGTTAGAGTGAAGCCGCTTACAGTGGCTGAATCTTCTTTCAAAGTTACGAGCGCAGAGTTAATAGTTTCAACTGGTAAATTCGCTGTGATAAGCAGATCAGTGCCAGGTTTTAACTTGTTATCACTACCTATATTAAAACTCAGCTTTACCACTTTTTGAAAGTTTTCCTTTCGGTTCTTCCTTAGCACTACAGTGTCCAGTGGTTTGTTGTTATCCGCAACCTGTATGCTTAGTGAGTCGAAGTCCATCGTACGCATGTACATGAGAGCCGTATCGCGTTTACTGCTATATTCCAGTATTTTTTGATTATCAAGATTAACCGGATTAATTATTTTTATTGATGGTTTTTGTAAAGGCTTATTAAAGGCTAGCAATATCTTTCCATCGGTATCAAACCTGCGGTCAACAAACCTGAAATTGGTTGGCTCTTGCTGAAAAATTCGCAGTTGTATATTCGCGGTATCTTTAGTAAGGTTAATGGTATCCTTAATAAAACCAACTAGCTCCGCATCGTTATCATATATTTTATTAGGCGATGCTTCTTTGAGTGCATAAATGCGGTACCTGTCTTCTTTAAGGTTATTCAGGCTAAAGTTACCTGATGAATCTGTCAGCGCAAAAATGGCTGGCTTTTTCTTTTTATAGAAAGCGGTGTCCTTACTTAGCGGATAAAGTAGAACAGCGATATCCTTTTCCTTTTGCTGTGTTTGTGTATTGGTTACTGATCCGCTTATGCTTAATGAATCAATATGGGGGCCGGTTGAAAATACATAAGTAAAGTTTTTGAGTGCGTTCGACTCGTTTACATCTGCAATGGATTTTCCAAAGTTGATCACATAAGTAGTATTTTTTTGCAGCGTGTCTTTAAAATCAATCACCAGGCTCGTCCCGCGAATATTATACTCGGGTAATTTATCCTGGGCGGGACTCATGCTTATTTCCTGGTACTGGTTGCTTAGTTTAAAAAATTCATCAAACTCCAGCGTAATTTGTTTTGCATTAAAGTTGCGTGTCATGTTTGGCGGTGTAGCCTTTACCAGCTTCGGAGGGGTGAGGTCTCTGGGGCCGCCTTCCGGTCTTTTCATGTTGGCACAACTCCACATCAACAAAATGGCCGTTACAAAAGCAAAATTTTTGATTAAAACAGCTACTTTTTTATTTGACAGCATTTTTAAGGCTTATAAGCGGTTTTTTATATTTTATGAATGCTGATATTAAAATTAGAAAATAATGCCTTAAAAGCGATATTTTATAAATATCTAATAATCAGTTATTTATAATTTATTTTGTGATATGTACCATTAAAACTGATATATCCGACGGCGAAACGCCCGAAATACGTGACGCCTGTCCTAATGTGCGTGGTCTAATCTTCATTAATTTTTCACGTGCTTCTTTTGATACCGATACCAGTTGATGATAATTAAAATCGGGATTGATCTCTTTGTCTTCCATTTTTTTCATACGGGAAACAATGTCTAATTCCTTTTCAAAATAACTCTCATATTTGATTTTTATTTCAGCCTGCTCAATAGTTTCTTTATCGTAAGCTGATAATAATTCATTCAAGGCGGCATCGGTATCTCGCAGATCATTGATTGATACTTGCGGCCTGCTGATGAGATTGAATATTTTTGTGTTTTGTGATAGAGGCGCTGTACCTAACTCGTCCAGCAAATTATTAACCCTTGATGGCTCTATTGATTTTGATTTGGTATAAGCCACGATATTATCAGAGTTCCTGATCTTGTCATTTACCTTTTGCAAACGCTCATCACTAATCAAACCTAGCTCGTGGCCAATAGGGGATAGTCGGATGTCCGCATTATCCTGGCGTAATAATAAGCGGTGTTCGGCACGTGAGGTAAACATACGATAAGGCTCCTCGGTACCTTTTGTTACAAGGTCATCAATTAAAACGCCGATATATGATTCTGACCTTTTCATGATCAGTTCATGTCTATCATGTACTTTTTGGTGCGCATTAATACCCGCGATGAAACCTTGTGATGCCGCTTCCTCATAACCGGTAGTGCCGTTTATTTGCCCGGCAAAGAAAAGATTACTGATCAGTTTGGTTTCAAGAGTAAGGTTAAGTTGAGTAGGAGGGAAGTAATCATACTCTATTGCATATCCCGGACGGAACATTTTTGCATTCTCAAATCCCTGTATTTTGGTTAAAGCTTTGTATTGTACATCCTCAGGTAAAGAAGTGGAGAAGCCATTTACATAAATCTCTACCGTATTTAATCCTTCGGGTTCCACAAATATTTGGTGGCGCTCACGTTCTGCAAAACGGTTGATCTTATCCTCAATTGATGGGCAGTAACGCGGGCCTAAGCCTTTTATACGCCCGGTAAACATGGGTGATTTTTCGAAACCTTCTTTCAAAGTTTCGTGTACATCAACATTAGTATATGTAATCCAGCAGCAGCGTTGCTCCTGTATTTGTTTTACATCAGTGTATGAAAAACGTCCTCTTTCCTCATCGCCCCATTGCTCTTCCATTAAAGAATAATTCAGACTGCGGCCGTCAACACGGGGTGGGGTACCGGTTTTCATACGGCCGGCTTCAAAACCCAATTCTGTCAATTGCTCGGTTAAACCGGTAGCTGACTTTTCGCCTGTGCGTCCTCCGCCGAACCTTTTTTCACCTATATGGATAATGCCATTTAAAAAGGTACCATTAGTGAGCACTACAGATTTTGCCTCTATTTCGACACCTATTGATGTACGTACTCCATATACGGTATTGCCTTTAACTAATAAGGAGCTCACCATATCCTGCCAAAAATCAACGTTTGGCGTGTTTTCTAAAGCTAAGCGCCACTCTTCAGCAAAGCGCATACGGTCACTTTGAGCGCGGGGGCTCCACATTGCCGGGCCCTTTGATAGGTTCAGCATCCTGAATTGTATGGATGTCTTATCGGTTATTATACCCGAATAGCCGCCCATTGCGTCAATCTCTCGTACTATTTGCCCCTTAGCTACACCACCCATTGCTGGGTTGCAACTCATTTGAGCAATAGTATTCATGTTCATTGTAATGAGTAATACAGACGATCCCATGTTCGCTGCTGCTGCTGCTGCTTCGCAACCGGCATGGCCTGCACCTACTACTATTACATCATATCTTTTAAACATATTTCCTCCATGTTCCACGTGGAACATTGTGATTTTCTAAGTCAATTCAAATGTTCCACGTGGAACATTTATCCTTCCATTAGTTCAGTTAATTCAAGCCAACGCATGCTTTTTTCATCAAGCTGGTTGTTTAACAAAGCTAAGTCGGCTAATATTTTATTTAAATCCTCGCTGCCTAAGCCGGATTTATTGAGCATGTCATTGTTATGCTTTATATCGTTTTCAAGCTTTGCTATTTCACTTTCTAGCCCCTCATATTCCCGTTGTTCCTTGTAGCTAAGTTTGTTTTTTTTAGGTGCTGCAACTACGGGGGCAGGAGTTGGTTTAGTTTCAACTTTTTGTTTTTCCGCTGCTTTTTCGACTTCCAACTCATTGCGGTACTCAGAATAATTGCCGTTAAATATGCGCACATCACCGTTTCCCTCCATGATAAAAAGTTGCTCGGTAAGTTTATCCAGTAAATACCTATCGTGCGATACCAGCATCAAAACGCCGTTATATCCGGTCAAAAACTCCTCTAATACGTTCAGTGTATCAATATCCAGGTCATTAGTTGGCTCATCCAGTATTAAGAAGTTTGGGTTCTTCATCAAGATGCTCATCAATTGCAAACGTTTCTTTTCACCACCACTTAGGTTGCTAATAAAGCCATGTTGTTTTTTAGGCGGGAATAAGAATAAGGTTAGCAACTGCGATGCCGAGATGGTTTTACCATCGGCCATGGTAATATATTCGGCAACATTCTTCACCACATCAATCACCCTTTCATCGGGCTTGAATGTTATGCCTGATTGATGGAAGTAACCCAAAACCGTAGTTTCACCTTTGATAACCTGTCCTTTATCAGGAGAAAGATTACCGGTTATCAGGTTCAGTAGGGTAGACTTGCCGCTACCGTTTTTTCCGGCTAAACCAATACGGTCGCCTTTTTTAAATACATAATCAAAACTATCAATAATGTTATGGCCGTTAAAGCTCTTATTAACGTGCTCAAGTTCCATTATCTTATTACCTTGCCTTGCGGTTTTAACGCTTAATTCAACTTTGGCTTTGGGACCAGCACCCTTGGTTTTATCTTCAAGTTCATAAAAAGCATTTATGCGTGCCTGCGATTTCGTTCCACGGGCTTGCGGCTGCCTGCGCATCCACTCCAGTTCTTTTTTTAAAAGGTTGCTGTTCTTTTGAAATTGAACTTCATCATTGGCTTCACGTTCAGCCTTCTTTTCCAAAAAATAACCATAGTTACCGGCATAGGTAAATATTCGGCCTTTATCAATTTCGATAATTTCATTGCACACGTTATCTAAAAAATAACGGTCATGCGTTACCATCAGGATAGTTTTGTTGCCTTCGGTAAGTAGCTTTTCCAGCCATTCAATGGTATCGATATCCAAATGGTTGGTAGGCTCATCTAATATATACAGATCAGGATCTTCTATGAGCAACCGCGCTAATGCCAAACGTTTCTTTTGTCCGCCAGATAACGAAGCTATATTTTGGTTGAGATGATGGATATCCAATCTTCCCAATATAGTCTTTATCTGATACTCGTACTCCCAGGCATCAACCTCACTCAGCTCTTCCATTATTTTGTCGAGCGCTTTGCTATTTTCAGGATCGTTCTCTAACAACTCCTCGTAACGCCTTATAAGCTGCTGTTGAATATTATCTTCGCTGAAAATATAATCGCTGATGGTAACGGCACTTTTAAAGTCAGGATCCTGCTCCAGGTAACCCACACGTAAATCGCGCGCACGCACAGCCTTCCCCTCGGTAGGGTTGAGCTTGCCCGACAATATTTTTAACAGGGTTGATTTACCTGCGCCATTAACGCCCACTAAGGCTACCCTACGACCGCGGTTGATACCGATGGTCATGTTTTTAAACAGCCAGTGGTCATGAAATGAATGGCCTAAATTTTCTCCTGAAATATACGTGCTCACGCTAATTGTTTTATTTTATCCGTGGTGTAAACAAACACCCCTTTGTTAACTGTTAATGATTGGTTAAGCATTGCCCTGGCAACAGTTCCAGCCTTAATGCTCTTGTACTTTTTAAACCCACCCAATAACAGCGGATTGAATACGGTAAATACCACCTTTGCGATTTTTTCGCCGAGCCGGGGTTGATCACGATCTCCTTCTAAAAATGAAGGCTGGTAGATGTATGTGCTTTCAACACCGGCAGACTTAATATCCGTTTCAGCCTCTCCCTTAGTTTTTAAATAAAAATTTGAAGATTGTGCGTTCGCGCCGATGGCTGATACCAAGTGATATTGCTTAACGCTATTTTTAGCTGCTAATTGTGCGAGTTTTACCGGGTAGTCATGATCTATTTGCCGGTACTGATTGCGGTCGGGCGTTTGCTTTTGCGTTGTGCCCAAAGCACAAAACAGCGCATGCCCATTAATTAGATTGCTATACCTGTCCAGATCGTTAAAGTCGATCACGGCCTGTATCAGCTTTTTATGTTCAACCGGCAACTGCCTGCGCGTTAGCACCAAAATTTCGTCATATTCAGGGTGCTGCAAAAGAATGGTCAGTAAGTTACTGCCAATAAGTCCGCTTGCGCCTGCTATGATAGCTTTATATGCCATAATGTTGAAAAAATTATGCAAAAATACACATAATTAATTTGTGGAATAAATATTGAATGTTTAAACATATATTAAACAACATTGATATGAAAAAGATATTTCATCCTGCTGATAAACGCGGTTATAACGATATTGGTTGGTTAAAGGCTAAGTTTTCGTTCAGTTTTGGCCCATATTATGATCCTGAAAAAATACATTTCGGCGCGTTGCGTGTACTGAATGATGATATTATCGGTCGCGGCCGAGGTTTCGGCGCGCATCCGCATGATAATATGGAGATCATCACAATAGTGCTCGACGGAGCCTTGGAACATAAAGATAGCATGGGCAACGTTGGCATTATCAAAGCCGGCGAAGTGCAGGTAATGTCGGCCGGTACAGGTATCACGCATTCCGAATATAATCCGCTACGCGATAAGGACACTAGTAGCTTGCAAATATGGGTTTTCCCTAAGGAGCAGAACATCAAGCCCAGGTACGATCAGAAAAGTTTTACGGATGCCCTTAAACTAAATGAGCTGATTACGCTTGTATCGCCTGATAGGCATTCAGAAGCATTATGGATCAACCAGGATGCGACCTTTAGCATGGGTGAATTTGAGGCGGAGAAGCGTATTAAATATGATATAAAAACGCTTGGAAACGGGGCCTACTTTTTCCTGTTGGAGGGCAGCGTTGAAATTGATGGCACAACATTAAACAAAAGGGATGCGCTCGGTGTTTATGATACCAGTTCTGTAACCATTGAAACCGTTGCGCACTCGCGTTTACTGATACTGGAAGTACCTATGTAACCTGCCCGCTCTGCGCATATTATCCATGTGTTTGTCATGAACAACGTTGCTTAAAACAAACAGGAATGTTTGTATGTAGTTGCTGATTATAATTTGGATTTATATGGCAGAGCAGGTGATACCCGCATGGAAGAAGTGGCTTGAAGGCATTGGCGAACAAGGCGTGTTTTTTACGCGCTTTGTTCGTAATATTTTTGCCGGCGGTTTTGAGTGGTCGGAGTTTGTGCGCCAGTGCTACGAAATTGGTTATAAATCGTTAACGCTGGTAGGCATAACGTCGTTTATTATGGGCCTGGTGTTGATATTGCAGCTAAGGCCAACCATGGTTGATTTTGGCGCTGAGAGCATGCTGCCCCGAACGCTGTCCATCGCGCTGATACGTGAGATCGGTCCGGTAATTACAGCCATTATTTGCGCGGGTAAAATAGCCTCAAGTATTGGCGCTGAGCTGGGCAGTATGAAAGTTACCGAACAGATTGATGCTATGGAAGTATCAGGCGCAAACCCCGTGCAATACCTGGTAGTAACCCGCATTATAGCCACTGCCTTTATGGTGCCGTTGCTCACCTTAATCGGCGACGTTATCGGCCTGTTTGGCGGCTATATAGCCATCAACCTTACGGATGACATCAGCTTTTATCTGTACTTCCAAAAATGTATTGCTTCCATAGAGTTTGTTGATTTCATACCGGCCTTTATTAAAACCATATTTTTTGGCTTCGCCATTGGTTTTGTAGGATGCTATAAGGGCTATAACTCTAACAAAGGTACGGAGAGCGTGGGTATAGCGGCTAATTCCGCCGTGGTAACCGCCTCGTTATGGATCTTTGTGATTGACGCTATTGCCGTTCAGGTAACTAACCTATTATACTATTGATACCATGGCAGACAACAAGGATATAGCGACAGTTGATCAGCCGGTTAAAACCGACACGAACGAGGTAGTTATACATATCAAAGGCCTTAAAAAATCCTTTGGTGAAAAAGATGTGCTGCGCGACATTAATCTCGATTTAAAAAGAGGGGAAAATGTAGTGGTGCTGGGCCGCTCGGGGCAGGGTAAATCCGTAACCATACAATGCATTGCCGGCTTGCTTACGCCCGACGATGGCGAGCTAACCGTGTTTGGCGAAGATGTTACCCAAATGAGCGAGGATGAACTGAAACAATTGCGAATAAAAATAGGGTTCCTTTTTCAAAGCGGTGCGCTGTACGATTCAATGACCGTGCGTGAAAACCTTGAATTTCCGCTTACACGCGTTTTAAAGCTAAAAGACCAGCAAGAGATTGACCAGCGGGTAGAAGAAGTGTTAGAAGGCGTTGGATTGGCTGACGCGGCCGATAAGATGCCGTCTGACCTTTCGGGTGGTATGCGTAAACGGATCGGGCTTGCCCGAACGCTTATTGTAAAGCCCGAAATTATGCTTTACGATGAGCCTACCACGGGCCTCGACCCCATAACATCGCGTGAAATAAGCGAGCTGATATTAAACATGCAGCGTAAATACAAAACATCATCCATCATTATAACGCACGACCTGGAATGCGCTAAAATAACGGCCGACAGGGTTGTGGTGATGAACGATGGTGAATATATAGCTGAAGGCACATACGAAGAGTTACAGTCTTCAGACAATGAATTTGTACGATCTTTTTTTAACGAACAGAAATGAAAGCAACATCATCCCAAAAAATAAAAATAGGCATATTCTCCGTAGTAGGCATCGCCGTGCTTATAGTGGCCATATTTCTAATTGGCAGCCAAAAAAGTATGTTCAATTCAACTTTTAACGTTTATGGCGAGTTTAAAAACGTAAGCGGTTTGCAGGTGGGCAATAACGTGCGCTTTGCGGGTATAAATGTGGGCGTGGTCGAAAACATCACCATTGTTACTGATAGCATGGTTCGCGTTGACCTTACGCTGAACAGCAACGTAAATAAATTCATCAAAAAGGACTCTAAGGTGAGCATCAGCAGCGATGGATTGATGGGTGATAAGCTGGTGGCTATCGCGCCCGGAGGCGTAAAAACGCAGGAAGTGGTAGAGAATGGCGACAAGCTGGAAGCGGTAAATCCGTTGGACGTAGATAAGATGATCAATAAGCTGACCCGCGTTGCCGATAATGCTGAAAAACTATCGGCCAACCTGTCTGACGTAGTGTACAAGATCAACCACGGTAAGGGCAGCATAGGCCGTTTGCTGAATGATGACAAAATAGCCGAGGATTTGCGCGGAACAGTTAAGCAAGCCAAATCAACCATAAAAACGGTTGATGCTGCTACCGTAACCCTTCACGAAGATTTGAAAGCGGCACAAAGCAACTTCCTGCTGCGTGGTTTCTTTAAAAAGAAAGAAAAGGCCGCCAAAGCCCGCCAGGACTCCATCCGCAAAGCCAACGAAAAGGCCGAAAAGGAAAAAAAGAAAGCCCAAGAAAAAGCCGAAGAGGAGCGTAAGAAACAGGAAGAAGAGGCTAAGAAAAAGCAGGGGGATTGAAATGGGGTATTATAACACCAAGTGTGTTAACTCTAATTTATCCCATCTTTCTATAAACTGTTCGCTATTTATAGTTGATAAATCAACTATCCCTCTTGTAGTATATTGCTTTACTTTTTGCTTCACTTCTTCAGAAGTACAAATATAATACGTAGGATGAGCCATAACGTCTGCGTTAAGATTTACAAAGATATATATACAAGCATCTTCAATTCTATAACGCATTAATGGCCATCCGATATTTTTCTACTTATAAATAGATTTTACCTGTATGGGTATAATTTTACTGTTTTCTTCTGCAAACAGATCAATTGCTTTAGCATTTCCAATGGTCATTCCTATTGACCAGCCTCTTCTGTATAGCTCTGCAGCAACAAAGTACTCGCCAGCTAATCCTGTATTGTTTCTTGGTATTCGGCCATCTTTTGGTTAGTGTATAATTATGTTCCACTCTTGCAGTTTTTCTTCAAATGATTTCCAAGTGTTTGCTCTACTTGGCGATGGTAATACAAAGTACGATTTATCAGGTGACTTTAAAACGTATCTATCGTAATACTTTTCTGCCGCTTTACTGGTAAAATATACCTTTTTGATTGCAGGGTATTTTTGATAAAATAATTTAAAATCATTTGCTTTTTCGTTCTTAATGGCATCATCAGCACTGCCTATGCTTTCACAAGATTCTAATACATCCCATAAAGCAATGTTGTTGTTATACAATAACTGCTTTCGTACCTCATAATCGTTGCTGAAAGGTGTTTCGTAAATGTTGAACATAATTCGCCAAAATTGATTGCTCCCATGTCCATAATATTGTTTAAGAAAAAGAGATCGTTCTCCTGGCATGGTACCAAGCAGTAATATTTTAGAAGCTGTATTTACTATAGGAGGGAAGGCGGTTTTTGATGATTCCATAGTTAACTAAAAAAGGCGCTTGTTAAGCGCCTGAGTATTATAATGCATTTGTTATCTCCGGTGACAACGGAGTTGTTTTTGAACGGTAGCGGTGTATCAGCTTGCCGTTTTCATCAATCAGGAATTTTTCAAAGTTCCACTTGATCTCGCCGGTAAAGTCGGGATTTTCGGCCGTGGTCAGGTAAGCGAACAGCGGACTAATGTCATCGCCCTTAACACTAACTTTCTCGCTAAGCGGAAAGGTTACGCCATAATTTTTCTGGCAAAATGATTTGATCTCCAAATTAGCGCCGGGCTCCTGTCCGCCAAAGTTATTCGCCGGAAAGCCCACTACCACCAGCTTATCTTTATACTGATCGGCCAGCTTTTGCAGCTCTGCATATTGCGGGGTATAGCCACATTGCGAAGCAGTGTTAACAATCAGCACTTTTTTGCCTTTGTATTTGGACAGCGAAAAATCCTTACCCTCAATTGATTTTAGTTTAAAATCGTATACGCTTTTTGCAGGTGTAACAAAAAGCAGTGCCAGTAAAATGGTCAGTGTTTTCATGGTTTAATAAATTGATAAACAGATTATATAGGTAAAATTAGGAATTAAAACGAGCGTTTCCCTAAATAAAAATCTTCTTTTTGTGTCATAATTTTTTTGTCGGCAGGCTTTTTATCCGGGTAGCCAAGCAGGTGCAATGTTCCGTGTATTATTACCCGATGCAACTCGTCGGCATCAGCAACGTTAAATTTAGCCGCGTTTTCGCGCGTTCGTTCTACTGATATAAAAATATCTCCAACTATATCACCTTCAATCTCGCTGTTATCAAACGTAACAATGTCGGTATAAGTATCATGGTTAAGGTATTGCCTGTTAATCTCGATCAAATAGGCGTCTGAGCAAAAAATGTAATTAAGTTCTTTTAGTTTATAACCTTCGGCTTCAATGGTTTCTTTTATCCATTGTCTTACCTGGGTTTTTTGTTTCAGCTTGAATTTTATATCTTCTTCAAAAAAATTAATAGCCGGCATTATATCTTAAAGTGAAGTTCAATTTCGTTACCACGGGAGTTAAATATGCACTGGTCGGCAAGCTGTTTTAATATAAACACCCCGCGGCCTGTCAATTTTTCGAGATTCTCCGGCGCGGTAGGGTCGGGCAGGCTGTTGTAATCAAAACCTTCGCCCTCGTCGGTAATCGTCCATATAATCCGCTTATGCTCAACTTCAGCATTCACAATTACTATTTTGCTTTCTTGCTGCTGGTTGCCGTGTATTATGGCGTTCATTACAGCTTCGTTCAGGCAAGTCATCATGTTGGCGAAAACATCGTCTTCAACACGATGTTTATCGGCAATCTCTTCAATCAAAAGTTCAAGCAGGTTAATGCTTTCCAGTTTTGATGGCAGCTGCAACGTATATAGTTCACTGGTGTGAACGTTATCATGTTCCATTTTACTTTCCATTAAGTTGTTCAAAGTAGGCTTGTATTTTGCTTTTATAATATATGTTAAACGCCGGCGAAACGGTGCGCAGTTGCTCGGTTTGCTTGTTTTTTTGCTGCTGGTAATCTTGCAGGGCTTTTATATATCCTGGAGGTAAATCATTACCCGCGTTGCTTTGGCGCCGGTTATCCTGTTCACGCTGTTGTTCAGCCTTTTCGGCATCGAGCAAACGTGTTTGTATTTGCTGCTGTCTTTTTACGGTTTCTTCTGTTATTTTTCTGTTTACGATATCGTTCTCGGTTTGTTCCATTTCTTTTGAAATTTTGTCGAGGTCACCAAGTCCGCTTTTACCATCCTTGTTCTTGTTCTGCTCACGGTTAATTTGCTCAAGTGCCTGGCGTATTTGCTGTTGCTGCCGGGCCATGCGTGCCAGTTGCTCGCTCATACCACTTTCGCCCTGGGCGCTTTTGCCCTGGTTGCCTTGCTGCTGCATTTGCTGCCGGGCTTTTTGCATATTTTGGTTAAGCTGCTGCTGCATTTTGGCTAATTGCGATACCGATTGCTGTTTTTTGCCTTTGCCACCACCCTGGCGGTTCTGCGCGTTTTGTAATTGTTCAAGCGCTTCACTCAATAGTAATGCCAAATTGTTCATGGCTGTCATGGCATACTGCTGGCTGCGATTGGCCTCGCCGCTCCGGCGTTCGCCTATCTGGCTCAATGCCTTATCAATATTTTCGTTAATGGCACCTACCTCTTTATTTACGGCCGATTGTATTTGCGGCACGCGCTTGCTCAGTGCATATAAACTGTCCTGTGCGGTTTTAAGATTATCCTTTATATCCTTTTGTTGCTGGGCAAGTTTATTATAACCCGGATCGGCAGGGTTAATTCCCCTTAAGCTCAGCATCAGTTTTTCCTGTTGAAAGGAGCTGTTAATCAGGTTTTTCAGCAACTCGCGTAATTGAGCGGCGTTTATGGCGTTCTCACTCTCTTCGCCATCCTGCTGTTGCTGCTGCATTTTACCCGCCATTTGCTGCATTTTTTGCGCTGCCTGCTGCTGCGTATTAGTCGCTTTCTGCCTGTCGTTCTGCCGGATGCTTTGCTTGCTTTCGTCCATTTGTTGATCTACCGCATTACTTTCCTGCTGCTGATCGTCCAGATTCATTTTCTCGCTCAGGCCTTCGTTTTCTTTCTTCAATTCATCAAGCGATTTTTTTACATCGCTGAATTCATCTTGTAGCTTTTGCTGCTGTCGAAACAATGCCTGTTTATCCTCTTTTTGTTGTTTGGTTTGCTGCGCTAATTTTTGCTGTTCATCAGCTAACTTATTGAGGTTGTTTATATTCTGTTCAACTTTTTGGTCAAATGCCAGTTTTTTATACAGTTCAAGCACACGGTCAAGCTCCTTTTTTAGCGATCGGTTATCCTGCTGCATTTTATTGAGCTCGTCGCGGGCATCGTCCTTGTCACCCTTTTCCAGCATATCCTGTAGTTTTTTTAACAACTCCTGCGTTTTAGGGTCGAGCACATTGTTGAACAAATCAGCAATTTGTTGCTGTTTTTGCTGTAATTCGGTGCTTTGCCGTTGGTTTTCCTGGCGGTTATATTGGTTTTTTCGGTTTTCGTCCTGTATATCTTTTACCAGATTATTTAATTCCATCCGCTTTTGCAGTAGCTGTTCTACCTGCTTTTTTTCCTCGAAGCTAAGCGTATTTTTTTCCAGCAGTTGCCGGTTAAGCCGTTGCGATTCACGCTCAATCTGCGCAGCCAGTTTAACGGCCGATTGTGTTTTATCAGCCACTGATTTGGTGCCTGCCTCAAGCTGCTCACTAAGCTGTTTAGCATCCGGCAGGTTGAGCGTTTGTTCAGGCGTTCGTGTCCGCTTTGGCCCAAACACAGCGTCATTATCGGCAACTTCGAAATAATATGTCACCGGCTGGCCTTCCGGCAGTTTGATTTGCTTCAAATCCCAAAAGAAAAAGAAACCCGCCTGGTTTTGTGACAGATCAGCCTTCACCGGTAAGCGGTAGGATTTACTGCCGATACGGTAGTTAAAAGTTAACGAGGTGAAGCCGTGATCGTCCTGCACGGTGCCGTTAAAATACAACGCTTTGCTGCTTATCGAATCCCGCTTTTGTTCGGCGTTGATAGCGGGCGCCTGGTCGGCAATCACATTTATATTATAGGTCGATGAATCTGTGTTACGCTTTACAAACTGGTTTTTAGCGCTCAGTTTGTAAGCGGTGTTTTGCGTTATCCTTTGCTGATAATTAAAAACGCCATCTTGAGCCGGCGTGAGTTCATGTACAGCCTCGCCGACTTTAAAAGTAAGTAGATTGGCATTCAATGTTTTAATATGCCATTTTACAGTAGTACCGGCAGGCACGGTAAGATCACCTGCGTTTAATATAAGCTCATCCTTTTTGTGTAAATAAGCAGGGTACCGCAACGTGGCGTCAAAACTAATCAATGTAGGCCGGGCGTTTACCTTGAGCAAATAAGGCTCGGAGTTATAGCCATTCGCTGACAGTGTGAAATTTACATCACGCTGGAGGTTTTTAAAGCTATAACTAAACCGGTTAACAGCTATTTTTTCGAGCTTAAACATGTTTTCGCCGTTGCGTATATAAACTTCGGCCGGCAGGTTGTTGCCTTCAAGTTTTAATTCAAGCATGAGGTCATCACCCTGCACTGCTGTTAAAGGCATATGCTGGATAGCATACCTGAAGGGTGCTACCGGTGCAAAATATTTGTCATGTTTTAACAGTCGTTCGGTGCTGTTTGTAAGTATTGATGGTGCAGCTAAGGCAATTATGCAGATTATGCCCAGCGGAATTAACGCCCACTTTAAATAACGCCTGTTTTCCTTTAAATTTACTGCCGATGGAAAGCTAATCGGGCTAAGTTCATTTACCTTTTGATCTATCCCCGCTTCAAGTAAAGCCCGTTTTTCAGGATCGGCCAATGCTTGTTTCTTAAGCTGCAGGGTATTCAGCAGTTTATCGTTAACATTATTAAAATGCCGACCGATTATTACCGCGGCCTCATCATAAGTAAGCGTATGGCCAATACGCAACCAGGCCAGTAATGATGGTATCACCAGCCATACCAACAAAACCATATTGACGATAATGAACAGGTAAAAAAGTACCGAACGAAGCGTTGTATTAAAATTACCGAAATGCTCGGCAAGGGTAATGAAAAGGTATAACGAAAATAGCCCGGCCCCTAAAAATATAAGGCCCCTCAATAGGTTATTAAAGTAATACTTCCGGATGAAGGTATTTACCTTAATAATGAGCAGATCGTAATTATCAGCCTTGTTCATTTATAGGTTTATTCCGAGTTAAAACGAAAATCTGAAAATAAATTGTATTGCTGCCACGTATCAAAAAATAAAATAATGTTTACGCTGAAATTATATTGATTGCGCTGCTTTGAACCAATTTTTTGGCTTCAAACGCGTTGCTCCGAACTTAATTACTTATTATTGGTTTATAATAACCATTGTTGCCGCAAACCCCGAGTTATGATATTAAAAGATAAGAAGGTTTTAGTAGTTGAAGATGAGCCAGGACTTGCGTCTGTTATCAGCCGTGGGCTTGCCGCAGCCGGTATGGAGGTGAGCATTGCCCCCGATGGCATAACCGGGCTACAAATGGCTACCAACTACCAGTTCGATCTGTTGATATTAGACATTATGCTGCCCGGCATGAACGGCGTTCAGATATGCCGCGAAGTCCGTAAAAAGGACGATGCGATACCTATAATGATGCTAACGGCATTATCGAGCACCGAGAATGTGATTACCGGTTTGGATAGCGGTGCCGACGATTACATTGTAAAGCCCTTTAAACTGGCCGAGCTTGAAGCGCGCATACGTACGCTGATGCGCCGCAGCCGTAACAATACAGCACCAAAGGATGTAATTAATGTTGCCGACCTGGAAGTTGACCTGGTATCAAAAACAGCAAAGCGGGCAGATAAGCAGATAAACCTTACCGCGACAGAATACCGCCTGCTGGAGTATTTTGTAAAAAACCCGAACAAGGTGTTATCGCGCATCCAGATACTGGAAAACGTATGGGATATTGATTTTAATATGGGTACCAACGTGGTAGATGTTTATGTAAATTATTTGAGAAAAAAGCTTGATAATAATTACGAAACGCGCCTTATTCAAACCGTTTTTGGCATGGGTTATATGTTTAAAACAGATGGTGAATGAAGCTGCAAACCAAAATAACGCTGCTGTTTTTTGTCATATCAGCCGTTGGTTTGCTGCTGATGAATGCCGCGATATTTTACTTTGTATCTGATTTTAACTTTGAGGATTTTTTTAAACGACTGGAAGCGCGCGTCCGTTTTGCTGCGCAGATAAAAATTCACCCCGATGGGCGTACTGCTGCTTATCGCGAAGCTAAGGTGAAAAACCTGGAAATGCTGGATGGAGAGCGCGATTTCGTAGCACGGATAAACGCCGACGGAAGCTTTAAACGCCCGCTTAACCTGCCCGACGAATTTTACAATACCATACTTAACGGTAACCGCGCCCGCTACGACCGGGAAAACCACTTTTATGCCGGCTCGCTATTTATTACACCGTACGGAAAATACGTGGTAATTGCCGAGGCGATAGATCCTTATGGTTATAAGGAGCTGAACGAGCTGCGAAAAATACTGATCATCATTTTCATTGTTTCGGTTATACTGGCGTACATAGCCGGCCGGGTGTTCTCTTATTACGCTTTAAATCCGCTCCGCAACCTCATCAAGAGCGTTAAAAACATAAGTGCTAATAACCTCCACATGCGGGTTGACGAGGCAAATGGCGGAGATGAAATTGCCGAACTGGTATCCACTTTTAACCACATGCTTAACCGACTGGAGACCGCGTTTGAAACGCAAAATAACTTTGTAAGCAATGCTTCGCACGAGCTGCGTACGCCGTTAAGCATCATCAGCGGTGAAACGGAGCTGTTGCTTGCGCGTAAAGGTTTGGATGCGGAAGCTATTAAAAATGTTAACACCATATTGCACGAAGCAGAAAAACTGGAAAATATCCTGGCCAGCCTGCTCGGCCTGGCACAAAGCGGTTTTGATGGCAAAAAGCAAAACTGGCAATTGATCAGGGCGGATGAATTGGTGATCACCGCAGTTGAATCGGTCAAAAAAATAGCAACCGAGTGTACCATTGATATTGATTTTTCTGAACTGCCCGAGAATGGCGACCAACTGCAAACCGAAGGCAATATGAACCTGCTGCACCTGGCGGTAAGCAATATCGTGATGAATGCCTGTAAATACTCCAGCAACCAGCCGGTTACCGTTAAAATCGTATCACAAAAAGGCGCCATTAAAATCAGCGTTATTGACAGGGGGATAGGCATACCCAAACAGGAGCAGAAGTACGTTTTTGAACCCTTTTTCCGTGCCTCGAACACCGGAAAATTTGAGGGTTACGGTATAGGCCTGCCGCTTACGCTTAACATTATTAAACTACATCAGGGTTCGATCAACATTATATCCGAAGAGCAAGAGGGAACCGAAATACAGGTGATGCTGCCCGTAGCCGAATAGCCGAACATTGCTTTATACAAATTGTTATCCGTTTATGAAAGATAGCAGGGTAGAAGTGGTAAAAGGCGACATTACCAAACAAAAGGTTGATGCCATAGTAAATGCAGCCAACACATCGCTGCTTGGCGGTGGCGGTGTTGATGGAGCTATTCACCGCGCGGGGGGCAAGGCCATTTTAGCCGAATGTATCAAAATTCGCGACAGGCAGGGCGGCTGCAAAACGGGTGAGGCGGTGATAACTACAGGGGGTAATTTGCCTGCCCGGTATGTTATCCATACCGTAGGCCCGGTTTGGAGTAGCGTTAATGCGGATAAAGCCGCAACATTATTAGCTAACGCTTACCTTAACAGCTTAAAGCTTGCGGCAAAAAATGGCGTTAGAACTATCGCGTTCCCAAACATCAGCACCGGTATATACCATTTCCCCAAACAGGAAGCCGCCGCTATAGCCATTGAAACCGTTGCCGATTTTTTGAGCACAGATACCACCATCAGCAAAGTGCTTTTTGTATGCTTTGATGATGATAACTATGATCTGTATCAACAGCGGCTGGGCAATAGCTGATTATAGATTATTGAGCAGATCTTTCAAAAACCTGTCGGGTATTTGCCAGTGCGGTACGTGCTTAACGCCGGGGTAGCTGATGAGCCTGGCGCCAGGTATTTTTCTGGCTGTTTCCGGAGCCAGTTTTTTGTAGTTGCCATGTTTGGCTTGTTCTTGGGGCGATAAGTAAGCTTTACCTACAATGGTATTATCCTCTAAGCCTATAAACAAAACTGTCGGTACTTTTACATTGCCGAATTCGTGGCAAACGGGTTGCTCAAATATCATCTCATAAGTTAATGCTGATACCATTGCATAACGCGGAAAATCGGCACTCTTGCTTACATTACCACCAATTTTGACCAGGTAATCGTACTCCGGCTTCCACTCGTCAAAGTATGATGCCTGGTAATACTTTTTTACGCTTTCGGCGGTAGTTTTTAATTCGCCTTTGTAAAGTTCTTCAGCGCTTTTATAGGGCACGAATGACAGGTAATCCTCCAAGCCGATGGGGTTTTCAAGCAATAGTTTTTCAACTGTACCGGGGTACATCAGCGTAAACCTTGTGGCAAGCATACCACCCATGGAGTGGCCGAGGATATAAGCCTTTTTAACCCCCAGCGTATCCAGTAGCTTTTTATTCAGTCGGGCCATCTTGTAAAAACTGTAATGTATAAATGCCTTTGATGATTTACCAAAACCCAACTGATCGGGCACTACCACGCGGTAGCCCTTTCCTGTCAATGTTTTGATCACATTGGTCCAGTAATAGCCGCCAAAGTTTTTACCATGAAAAAGCATTACTGTTTTGCCGTTAGCGTTAACTGTTGGGGGCACATCCATATAAGCCATCCGCAGATCCTGCCCATCGGTATTTACCGGTAAAAACTTAACCGGGTAAGGGTAGGCCACATTATCAAGCGTAATGGAAACGGTATCAGGCTGTGCGAAAGCACTTATGCAGAAAGCGGCGAAGAGTAACGATAAGACAAACTTTTTCATGATATAAAATACAGCAGATAGAGGCAAAAGTTTATCCTGTAAAAGTAAAACGCCCCCTGTACAATTCAGGAGGCGTTTATAAACCGATGTTATTTTATTGATAATGGCAGATAAACGCCGAAGGTGATATTCCGGCCGGGATTGTATATACCGAAGGTCGGGTCTTCACTGCTGAGGCGGCCCGGTTTGTAGCGACTAAGCGCATCGTAGTACTTTTTGTTAAGCAGGTTATTGCCCGCTACATAAAGCTTAAGCGGCTGCTTGCCTAATTTTACAGTAGCGCCCAAGCCGGCGTTAAGCAGGGTGTAGCCGTCGGTACCGGTTTCAAATGTATCATCAAAACGGCCCTGCTTAAAAAAATTATCGATACCTACGTAAAGGTAAGATTCTTTTAACCCCTTAATGTTTGGCTCAAAACGCAGCGTGTTTCTTAAAGAGCCGGCGGGTATAAAAGCCAGTGGCCTGCTTAAGGTGTTATTTTGCGCATGGGTATAGCCGAAGGTATTCTCTAAGTGGATAAAGCTAACCGGGTGCAGGGTTAAGCTACCCTCAAAGCCGTACAGATTGGCATTTACCTGGCCGTAGCGGTAAACATCATATTGGGTTTGGTTTCCATCTTCATCCACATCCTGCTGCACATCGCCGGGTGTGTGTGAGGCATAAATAAAATTATGTATGTAATTCTCATAAATACCTACGCTGGCGCTGACGAACTTATTATCGTACTCCAAGGTAGCATCGGCCTGAAAACTGCGTTCCGGCGATAGGTTAGGATTGCCTACCTCGTAGCGGAAAGTGCCTTCGTGTACACCGTTTGATGCCAGTTCGGCGGGGTTTGGCGCACGGAAAGCGGATCCTGCATTTGCTTTAAAGTTCAACTGCTCATTAAACTGATGGGTAAAGCCCAGCGCGCCGCTCACGTTTGAGAACTTGTTGGTAAATGGCTCAAAGCGTACCTCGTCCTCCTCTATCAAACCCTTACCGGTGTTTTTACGGTAATCGTACCGAATACCTGCGTTAAAAGTGTTTTTGTCCCAGGTCTTTTTAACGTACGCGAACGCGCCGATGCCATAAGAGTTATAATCGGGCACTAAAAATTCTTCACCCTTATTAAGGCTTTTGCCGATCTCGGTACTTATGCCAAAAACAGGTTGCCAGCCGTTACTTTCCGACAGGTAGTATTTAACATCGCCTGTATACGTATTCAGGTCGAAGAATAGCGACGGATCAACGCTCTCTTCCAACTCGCGGCGCTGATTTTTTTGATAGCCCAGGTTAACCTTTAAAAAGCCACTGGCGATGATAAAATTATTATCCCAGTTTACCTTATAGTGCCTGATATCCTGACGAGGGAATAGCAGGCTGCGGCTTTTGTAGTCATCATTGGTAAAAGGTTCGCCATCCTCTTTTAAAAAGTTCAGGCCGTTATCAGGTTCAGCTTCAAACAAGCCAATGTTGTTTTTAAAGTACGAAAAGTTAATGTGCGAGTATCCCCATTGCTTATTTAACCCTAACATACCGCTGATGTTGGTTTCATTAAAGCCTGAGTTCGGGAAATAATAATCGGGCGTTTTAAATGAGTACGCGTTCTTGTACGATCCCCGTGCTCGCCAAACTAAACCGTCCTCATTCCCTGTGAACATGAGCGATGTGCCGGTAAGGCCGTTGTTGGTAGCATAGTTGGTTAAAAACTCACCCTTTATTTGTCCGCTTGGCGGGGTGAGCGGGTCGAGCATATTAATTACACCGCCTAATGCGTCCGATCCGTAAAGCAGCGAAGCCGCGCCGCGCAGAACTTCCACACGATCGGCACCGTACTGGTCAATCTCTATGCCGTGCTCATCGCCCCATTGCTGGCCTTGCTGTTTTATGCCGTTGCTCAGGGTAACCACACGGTTATACCCCAAACCACGAATAACCGGTTTTGATATAGATGGCCCTGTTGTTATTTGCGATACACCAGGTACCTGGCTGGCTAACGCATCAATAATATTGGTTGACGGGCGCAATAATTGATCGCGTGTGACCGTGCTTGCCGATGTGCTGTTTTGTTTACTGTTGCCGCTAATCGGTGTGCCGGTTATTACTACTTCCCGGGTTTCAATAACGCTGGTTTGCAGGGTAAACACCGGCGGGGTGGTTGCCGCCATATCCACCAGTTGGGTTAAAGTGCGATAGCCCACAAATTGTATCTGTATTAAAAATTTACCGCGGGCCGGCAGGTTATTGAGTGAAAAGTCGCCGTTTAAATCAGTTTGGGTTGATATTTTAAGGTCCGGAAAAGTTACCGTGGCGCCGGGTAGCGGCTGGCTGTTACTATCAACAACTTTGCCTTTTAAAGTAATTACAGGGGTTGATGCCATGCTTTGGACAAATACCAATAGCAAGCATATCAATAGCTTGAATTTCATAATTCTTGTTCAGAAAAAATAAATAAATACTGCTTGCGCAGGTGGTGTGTTTTCTTTTTTTAAGATATTATGAAAACAGGAGGGGAGAGCCCATCAGCGAGGATCAGGCCGAAGGATTTGAAATCGATAACGATGGATGAATGGGTAAATAGCGCTGCCTGCAGGTTAATGGCAGCATAGTTTTGTTGCAGCTCCATATCCGTATGGTGCATGCTATCGCAAATCTGGCATTTTTCGCTGACCTGCGTTTGCCCCTTTAAAAGCGCATCTGTATGGTGGATGCCTTTTAAAATGTGGTGCTGATGCGAATACACGATGACTTGCCCTGCTATAAAGCAGAACAGCATAAGCCAGGCGGCGATCAAGGTGTAACGCTTCTTTTTCAAGATGATTGCAATTTGTGCAAATATATAGCAATACAAATAAACAATCCATCAGCATAGGGTAACAAAATTGTGAAATGTATATTTGCCGGTATGAAACCTGCCGAAGTAAATAAGAGATGGGACGAGTTGCAGCAGCACATCGCCAGGGATTTTGATACCGATACGCCCGATATGAAGGTGATGTTGTTTTTGATAGGCGTACAGGAGTTAGGCCAGGGGCCGCGAAAGTTCAGCAAGCGCCAAAAAGAGGAGCTGATGCACATTGCCAACTGCCGCCTTTTTAGTCAGATGGGTTTTTATGAACTGGAAGGCCTCGATCAGGACGGCTGGCCGCACTGGAAACTGGTGAAACCAATCCCGAACTATACCCTGCTGGAGCAGGAGATGGTAATGAAAACGCTTATTGTAACGTATTTTGCCGATATATATCCCTACGAAGGTTCATAATGAAGAAAATTTCACTTGCCGTTTTACTGCTGCTTACCGCGATAGCTACTTATGCTAAAGGGCCCAAAAATCAGTATGTGCGTATCAAAACCATGTACGGTACATGCATCATTCGCCTGTATAACGAGACGCCACTACATCGTGATAATTTTATAAAACTGGCCAAAGCAGGTACGCTAAATGGTTCGTTGTTTCACAGGGTCATCAAGGATTTTATGATACAGGGCGGCGACCCGACATCTAAAAACGCCAAGCCGGGTGATACATTAGGGAATGGCAAGGAAACTTATACCGTACCTGCGGAGATTCGCGACAGTATATTTCACAAAAAGGGTGTGTTGGCCGCGGCTCGGGAAGATAACCCCGACAAGGCATCAAGCAGCTACCAGTTTTACATTGTAGAAGGCAAGCGCTTTACCGACGAGCAACTGGATAAGCTGGAGCAAACCCGCCTGAAGGGCCGCAAGATACCTTTAAGCTGGCGCGAATACTATAAAGCAGTTGGCGGCACCCCTCACCTCGACCAAAGTTATACCGTTTTTGGAGAGGTAATAACCGGCCTGGACATGGTAGACCGCATTGCCGCGCAAAAAACCGACGGGAACGACCGCCCGCTTGCGGATGTGCCCATTACTGTGGAATTGCTTAGTAAAAAGGAGTGTAACCAATTGGATAAGATACTTTCTATTTAGTATGGATATTAACATCCGACAGGCCAGCCTGAACGATTTACATGCAATACGCGAATTGTTTTACAACACAATCCACGCTGTCAATATTAAAGACTACAATGCCAATCAAATCGAAGTATGGTCAGCCAATCGGGATAATGAGGAGTTATGGCGCAATAGAGTAAATTCACAATACTTTATTGTTGCCGAACACAATAGAGAAATAGTTGGTTTTACTTCTCTTGCTTTGGATGGTTATCTTGATCTGATGTTTGTGCATCAGCACTATCAGGGTAAGGGCATTGCGGCGGTGTTATTAACAGAGGTTGAAGATTATGCCGTTGATAACCTATCAGTAAAAACGTTAATTACACATGCCAGCATAACAGCTAAACCTTTTTTTCTAAAGAAAGGGTTTGATATAGTGAAGCAGCAAACAGTTAACGTTCAAGGTATTCATCTTACCAATTATGTAATGCAAAAAGAGTTGAATTGATATAAATGAAGATAATTACTTATAATGTTAACGGCATCCGCTCGGCCATCAGCAAAAACTGGTTGGAATGGTTGCAGGCTACCGATGCCGACGTGGTTTGCTTGCAGGAGATAAAGGCTACGCCCGATGTATTGACCGATTTACTCTTGGTTGAAGAAATGGGCTATCAGCATTATTGGTACCCCGCCGAAAAAAAAGGCTACAGCGGCACCGCAATCTTTACCAAACAAATACCCAACCATGTGGAATACGGCTGCGGCATTGCCGATTTTGACCGCGAAGGCCGCAACATCCGCGTTGATTTTGATGAGGTATCCGTAATGAGTGTGTACTTTCCGTCGGGCTCAAGCGGTGATGAGCGGCAGGATTTCAAGTTTCGTTTTCTAGATGAATTTGGCGCTTACCTGCAACAGTTGAAACAAGCATACCCCAAGCTGGTGGTTTGTGGCGATTATAATATTTGCCACAGGCCGATAGATATACATAACCCCAAATCAAACGCTAATTCATCCGGTTTTTTACCTGCGGAGCGCGATTGGATGGAGAGTTTTATCAACTCAGGCTTTATTGATACCTTCAGGCACCTGAACCAGGAACCACACAACTATACCTGGTGGAGCTTCCGCGCCAATGCCCGCGCCAAAAACCTGGGTTGGCGTATTGATTACAACATGGCCACATCCGAGTTGGAACCCCACATCCGCCGCGCGGCAATACTTTCAGAAGCAAGGCATTCTGATCATTGCCCGGTGCTGTTGGATCTGGAGTTTTAACCCCTCCTAATCTTCCCTCCAGGGGGGACTCTATTAAACAAATTGTCATTTCGATGCGATAGCGAGAAATGACAATTAATTAATATTAAATTATACAAAGTACAGGCCTTAAATAACCGATCCTACTGGCATCAGGAATGCCCGGGGTAGTACAAGCCCAGCTAAAGCATACCCCTTCACCGGGCAGGACGCAGCCGGAAGCTTTTCTTTGGTTACTTTCTTTTGTGCAGACAAAAGAAAGTAACAACCACTAACGCTTCAACGAGCCATATTCCTGTGTTTTATAGCAGAAAGGGTGTTTGTTAATTCCTTGATTTCACCCTGTTGCTTTCATCATCAGCACCGGTTTGGCGGTTGCGGGCTTTAATTTTGGTGTTGCCGAAGTTATAGGTCAGGTTAATGCGGGCAATACGGGTTTCGCGTTTCTGGCGAATGTCCAGGTCAACCGTTTGGTAGTTCGCTGTGATGTTATTACGGCGCATCCAGAATACATCGCTCACCGCTAATTTTACATTCAGTTTTTTACTCAGGAAAGAGCGGCTAAAGCCCAGATCGATTGAATATTGCGGCTTGATATTGTATATACCATAAGTAACGTTCGATTGATAAAAGGTTACGATCTCGGCCTTGATCTCTTTAGGTAGCAAAAAGTTGTGCGTTGTTTTAAAAAAGAAAGATGCACGGCCTCTGTTTAAATTTCCGCCAAGTAGGTCAGTCGCTTTAAAGCTGTTATAAAAACCGGTAAAGGTTAAGTTACCTGTCCACCATTTCCAAAAAGTGAACGGGGTGTTCAGGTTCAGCGAGTACGAATCTTGCGCGTTCAGGTTGAGATTAGTTTGATAAGTGGCCTTTTTAGCGGTATCGGTCAAAATGATCTCTGTAAACACATCGCTGGTATGGCTGTAATTAAAGCTTAGGTTGATGGTTTTGTTATAAGTATAGTTCAGCTCAAATGAGTTGGTATATTGTGGTTTTAAAAACGGGTTACCTTGCGAGTAGGTGAATTGATCGAGGTAGTAAATAAATGGGTTCAGATCTTCATAGCTCGGGCGGTCAATACGGCGACTGTAATTTAAACCTAACTCGTGTTTTTTACCCAGTTTTTGATTTACAAATAAGGTCGGGAAAAAGTTAAGGTAACTGCGCTCAACCACATTATTGGTTGTCACCAGGTCGCCTTTTGATTTGGTGTGCTCGGCACGTAAACCTAACTGTACCGATGTTGTTTTAAACTCCTTGCTCAGGTTAAAATAGCCGGCTTTAATATTTTCATCATATATAAAATGATTGGTGCGCCCGGCATCATCCACCAGTCCGCTGCCGGTTGAGTCTATTTTAGCCTGTAGGTCATTATCAGTTTTTACAAAACTGAATTTTGCACCAAGTTCAAGCTTAAGCGTTTTGTTGATGGGTTTAACGTAATCAACCTTTTGGGTGTTGATGGTTATTTTTGAAGGTGTAATGTTGGCGATCAGCAACGGGTCACGGTAGCGTGTGGTGCCATCAGCTAAAAAGAAATCAGTGTTATAATACCCTTTTGAGTTATTGCGGAATTTTGAGTAATCCACATCAACGCTAATACTTTGGCCAAGCGTATCAATATCAAATTTATCGTTCAGGTTTAAAGCGATGTTACGAAAGGATTGATCAATGGTTGAAGGCGTATTCTGGATGCTGTCCACCCGGTCAAACGATGGGCCGATGTTGGTTACGTTGCCGTTAGTATCAAAACCGTTTGAGTGGTCGCCACTAACTATGAACCCTACAACGTTTCTTTTCGAGGTGTTGTAATCAGCGCCGAAGCGGTAGTTGTTAAAATGTACCTGGTTAACAAAATCGGTGTACTGGTTAAAAAAGGTAGTGCCGGTATTGTTAGTAACCGTACGGCGTAAGTTCATGTTATTCTCACGCTTTATATCGCCACGACTAAATGAGCCGAAAAAGTTCCAGTCGCCTTCCTTTACATTCAGGTTAAGGCTGCTATTGTTCCTAAAGTTCAAGCCGTAACCCGCGCCAGCTGTCAACGATCCGTTAAAACCTGATTGCTTATTCTTTTTTAGCTTGATGTTGATGATGCCCGAATTGCCCGCTGCATCATATTTTGATGATGGATTGGTAATCAGCTCGATTGACTGAATAGTGCTGCCATCAGTTGAGCGCAGCAGGTTGGCCAGTTGGGTTGACGATAAGTAAGTAAGCTTATCATTGATCATAACGGTTACACCGGCTTTACCTTGCAGGCTGATGTTGTCGTCCTTATCAACGGTTACACCCGGGGCGCGTTCTAACACCTCAAGCGCACTGTTTCCCGTTGCTACAATACTGTTCTCCACGTTCATCACCAGGCGGTCGGCCTTGCGTTCAACCAATGGTTTTGCTGCGGTAATACTTACTGTTTTTAAGCTTTGGCTGGCGGGTTGCATGCTTAGCGACGGAACGGTTACTGCTTGCGTACCAACAACGAATTTAGCGCTGTGGCTCTTTTGATAACCCATTGTGGTGGCAGCTACAATATAATCGCCCGCTGCAATGCGGTCAAAAATATATTTTCCGTTCGCGTCGGCCATGGTTCCTTTAACAATGCTCGAATCTTTGGCGCGCAAAAGGCTTAAAGTGGCAAATTCCATCGGTTTGCCTGCCTCATTTAATACCGAGCCTGATATTTTGGCTGATGTTTGGGCATTTGCAGTCGTATTTATATACGCAATAAGGGCGCATGCTGCCATTAATTTAATTATATAGGCTCTTATATATATAATGTGAGTATAAAAGTTAGGGCAATACTTATCCTGTAAAAGCATTTTCATGTTTTTTAAGTGTTTAGTTAAAAAGTTTGGCTTTACGGTTCCGGTTGAACCGCGTTGTCAGATGTTGTTAACAAACCAGCATCTGTGTTTTATATATAAGATGCTGAAACATGTGCCTTGGTTACAGTTTTATTCAAACTTTTTTATCACCGGGAATATTTCGGCGGCAATTTTTTGCAGGTAGGTGTGGGTTATTTCGAGAGATGCGTTATCGGTTACGGCGCTAATGGCATGTACACCAGCGCGGTTATTCTTCTCGGGCAGGTAGTAATAGTAAAGTGGAATAATAAGCCCGCTGAATACCAGCAGGCTTATATATTTAATCAGGGCTTTCATTTTTTTGTGGCTATGATAGTGTCCTTAGCAACAATAATGGTGTCGTTTCCGGCGGCAATGGCTTTGGCAATAGTATCGGCTTTACATTGCAAACCTTCTGCCGTCATAACAAACTTAGTAGTTGGGGTATTGTCTTGCCCGTTCATTGATCTGCAACTCCAAGCGTCAATGTTATTAACATAACGATCCAACTCTTCATCAATGATTACGTTTGTATTCACAGGAACTTTTAACGTGAGGTGTAATGATTGCCTGCGCCAAGGCGAACCGGCCCGGCGGTCAAGCTTTGGTGAAAATTTCAGTACGGAATCTTGCTGAATGAATTGATAGTTGGTTGCCCTGGCGTTAATTAAAGCCTCCTCATAATTTTTTCCATATGATCCGAATTCTTCAATGAGTACAGGAATAGCTACATCGCTCTTTTCGATAGAGATGGTTACGTTATTGATAAAGGATTCCGGATTATTACGGTCATAGTAATTTTCTACAATCGTTACGCCCTTAAACTGCTCTTTTATGTTCAGCCGTGTGCTATCTTCACTGGTAAGATATTTAATGTCATTCAGCTTGAGATAATAAGTGCCTTTTGCCGGTTTAATGTTAACTGTTTTCCTGAATCTGCCCACTTCTTTAAAATCAGCGAATGATTTTGCCGAATAATAAATAACCACAAATATTGAAGTGAACCAAATAGCCAACAAAGTTAGGCCGGTAGCTTTTGTGAAACTAAAATTTTTAAAGAGCAGTGTTATTGCCAATAATATAATAGTAAGTAATGGTATAGCTACCAATAAGAAACCGCATATCAAAAAGATAACGTTTACCTGGTAGTTCACAATGTTGAAAGGAAACCATTCATATAACGCTTTATTTCCATAAGCTATAAAGGCAACTATTACTACCGCAAGGCTTATGATGCCGGCAAAGGCTGAAGCAACGAGGGCAATGCCGCATACTTTAAGCAATACTTTTCCAAAGCCTCTTAAAAAAGTGCCGAAATGTGTAAAAAAGTCGCCTGCGAAATCACGCGCACGGTAAACAAAAGGGCGGGCTTCTTTGCCAAAGCTATTCATGCTGCCTTTTAAGCCTGTTAATTCTTCTTCGAAATTACGTTTAAAGCCCTGCAGGTTTAATTTTTCGCCCTTCATAGCCATGCGGTCTGCGCGTGTGGCGGCTTTGGGTACCACCAGCCAAAGTATGATATATAGAATAATTCCCGTGCCAAACATCAAAACCGCAATAACAAATGCCAGCCTGATCCATACCGGTTTAAAATCAAAATAGCTGGCTATGCCTGAGCACACGCCGCCGATAACACGCTCTTCCGGATCGCGGAATAATTTACGGTGAGTTTGTTTGTCTTCGCTCACAGGCGGTTCAGTATGGTTGCCATCTTCGTCCGCTCCGGCAAAATCCTCAACGCGGCCCATTTGTTGAATTACCAGCTGCACATCTGCATCTATAATGGCTTGCTTACTGTCGCGGGCCAATATCTCACTTAGCATCTCCGCTATCCGGTTTTCAATGTCAGTGGTAATCTCCAGGCTGTCTGCTGAGTTCATGAAATGACGTTTAACATCAGTCATGTAATTCTTAAGTGTCTCATAGGCATCCTCTTCGATATGAAAAACGGTGCCGTTTATATTTATAATAATGGTTTTGTTCATGATGATAACATTTTGGGGTGATGGATAGGTTACTTTCTGTCGCCAATGGCAGTTTTTACAGCAAATTCAAGTTCCTGCCAGGTTTTGTCGAGTTGCTCGAGCACCTTCCGGCCATCGTCTGACAGGACGTAGTATTTGCGCGGCGGCCCTGAAGTCGATTCAACCCAGTTGTAGCTGAGTAGGCCATTATTTTTTAACCGGGTAAGCAAGGGATACAAAGTGCCCTCAACAACAAGCAGTTGCGCTTTTTTTAATTCGGCAATTATGTCTGAGGCATATGTTTCACCCTTGGCAATTATGGAAAGTATGCAGTACTCCAGTATGCCTTTCCTCATTTGGATTTGGGTATTTTCAACAATCATAATACAAAGATATATGTTTTAAAATGTATTATGCAATACATAGTACTGTATTTTTAAAAATTTATTTTTTATTCTGTTAGAGGAAAGTTTTTTAACTTTTTTTAACAGAATATTTGACTTTTTAATAATGTAACATTACTTTTATGTTCAATTAACTATTAACTGATCTTATTTATTAACGAAATGAAAAAACTTCTACTCGTAAGTTTGTGCTTTCTGTTGTTATGCGTAACGCAGACATTCGCACAAAATCGGACAGTTACTGGTACGGTTACTTCAAAAGACGACGGTTTGCCGTTGCCTGGAGTAAGTGTAACTGTATCGGGAACTACAATTGGTACGCAAACAAATGCGGCAGGTAAATTTTCCATCTCTGTGCCCGCAAATGCCAAATCGCTACGCTTTTCTTTTATCGGCTTTGAAAGCCAGGATGCATCAATCGGAACACGCAGCGATGTTTCTGTATCCCTGTCATCAAGCTCAAACCAGCTTAACGAGGTGGTTGTTGCAGCTGCCGGTCTTCAGGTACAAAAAAGTACACAGGGTTATGCTACAACTCAGTTAAAGAGCCAGGCTATTACCCAAGGTAAAACCCCGAGCGTTGCCGCCGCCCTTTCTGGTAAAGTTGCCGGTTTGCAGGTCAACGTTGTAAGCAGCGGTGTTAACCCTAACGTACGTATCGTACTTCGTGGTAACCGCTCATTACTTGGTAACAACCAGGCCCTGATCGTGTTGGATAACATCATCGTTCCAAACTCGGTGTTAAACAGCTTAAACCCTGAGGATATTGATGATATCCAGGTATTAAATGGTGCTTCAGGTGCGGCTCTTTATGGTTCAGACGCGTCAAACGGTGCGATCCTGATCACCACTAAAAAAGGTAAAAAAGGTTCAACATCAATCCGTTTTTCAAACACAACCAGTTTAGAGCAGGTTAGCTACTTCCCTAAAGTTCAAAATCTGTTTGGTTCAGGTTCGGCTTCAGGTATACAACAATATACTCCGTATGAAAACCAGCAATACGGACCAGCTTTCGACGGTTCATTAAAACCGGTGGGCCGTGTGCTTGAAGATGGTTCTCAACAAATACTTCCTTATGCTGCAACCAACTCAAAAAATGATTTTTGGGAAACAGGTGTAGCAAACCAGTCAGACTTTACGTTGCAGACCGGTGATGAGAAATCAACAACGTATTTTTCAGGCCAGTACTTTACTCAAAAAGGTACAACCCCGGGTGATAAATATAATCGTGTATCATTACGCTTAAACGGAACCCGCGAAGTGGGCAGCACCGTAAGCTTAGATTATTCTGCAAACTACGTTCAAAACCGTTTAGATGTAACCAGCGCTACCGGTACAATTTACGACAACTTATTGAACCAGCCGGATAACATCCGTATTACTGATTACAAAGATTGGCGTAATAACAAATTTGCTAACCCTAACGGTTTTTACAACGATTATTATGATAACCCTTATTACAGGGCCGCTAATAGCCGTATCAACACCCGTCAGGATTATTTGATTGGTAAGGCTGAATTGAAATGGCGCCCTATCGATGTATTAACATTTGTAGGCCGCGTAGGTATTTCAACATACAATACATCATACAAAAGCAGTGTTAACAAATTCGTTTTTACTCCTTACACTTTAGCAAGCGGCAAGTTTAACGGATCAAACAACATTGCAGGTAGTGTTGAGGATGGTAGCTCTTACACTACTCAATTGTTATCAGAATTGCAAGGTACGTTTGAAAAAACCTATGGTGATTTCAAGGTATCATTTACAGCAGGTACTCAGCTGCGTGGTAATAATGATAATGCTCAAACCATCAACGCGAGCGGTTTAATACAAGAAGATCTTTTTAATGTTGGTGCTCGTTACACAGCTAACACTGGTGGTGACCAAAGCTCAGCAATAAGAAGGCAAATAGGTGTTTATGGAGATTTACGTGTAACTTATAAAGATTATTTAACTTTAGAAGGTACCGGCCGTAACGACTGGACTTCGGTATTAGCTAAAGACAACCGTTCTTTCTTCTATCCATCATTAAGTGCTTCATTTGTTCCAACAATGGCGTTTGAATCACTTAAAGATAATGACATGGTTAACAGCTTAAAAATCCGTGCTTCATTATCAAAAGTAGGCCAGGCTAACATCGGCGCTTACGCTAACGTGCCAACTTACAGCCAGGCGGCAGGTTATCCGTTCAGCACTGGACCGGGTTATATCCTGAGTAATCGTTTAGTATCTGCGTCATTACGTCCGGAGATCACTAAAGGTTGGGAAGCCGGTTTTGACGGTTTGTTCTTTAACGAGCGTGTAAGCGCAAGCGTTACTTACTACAAAACCAATACTACTAACCAAACCGTTCCAACCGGCGTATCAAACGCAACCGGCTTTACCTCTTACCTGACTAACACTGGTAACGTATTAAACAAAGGTTTGGAAAGTACCTTAAGCCTTGTTGCTTACAAAAACACTGATTGGCAGTTAACTTTAGGCGGTAACTACACCTACCAAATCAACAAAGTTGTTGAAATCAGCTCTGACTTAAATCAGGTTGCGTTAAGCACCGGCGCTTCTGCTCAGGTGTACGCTATCACCGGTTTACCTTATCCTGTACTTCAAGGTACTGACTATGTTCGTGATGATCAGGGCCGCGTTGTAATCAACAGAGCTACTGGTTTTCCAATTGCTAATGCTGCACAAACTATATTAGGTAATACAAGCCCTAAACACCGCGTTGGTGTAAATATGGAAGTTAAATACAAAAGCTTCAGGTTATTTGCATTGGCTGAATACCGTGGTGGTTTCGTAGTATACAACAGTGGTGCCGGTACTTACGATTTCTCGGGTTCAGGTATCAGAACTGCATACTACAACCGTGAACGTTTCGTATTCCCTAACTCATCTTATTTTGATGAAGCTACTAATTCTTACGTTCCAAACACAAACATTACCGTATCTGACGGTGGTGCGGGTTTCTTTGCTGATAACAATTATAACATGAACATCGCTACTAACTATATTTACAGCGGTGCATCATGGAAACTACGTGAGGTATCATTATCTTATGATTTACCAAAATCGATCTTAGGAAACCAAAAATACGTAAAAGGTGTAACCATTAGTGCACAAGGACGTAACCTGTTCCTGTGGGTTCCAAAATCAAACCTTTATACCGACCCGGAGTTTAACTTCACAGATGGTAACGCTATTGGTATCCAATCATTAAGCCAAACCCCTCCAACCCGTTACTTTGGTGCAACCCTATCAGTAACATTATAATTAAAAGAGAAAAAGACAATGAAAAGGATAAAATTTTTAAATATGATACTTTTAGGGGGGGCCTTACTAGCAACCACCTCTTGTAACAAGTATCTGGATGTAAACGATAATCCGAACAACCCTGTTGACGTTAGTCCGGATTTGATCCTGCCAGCTGCGCTTGCGCAAACCGCAGCCAACAACGTAACTTTTAACAGCTACGGCGCATGGGCTGGTGGTTACCAGGCTAATGCCGGTGGTTACGGTGGTTTTGGATCTGTATTAACATACAACTACGCAACCAGCGACAACAATGGTTTGTGGTCATCTACCTATAGCAATCTTAACAGCTATCAAACTATCATCAATAAAACCGATGGTACGGGGCCTTACAAAAACTATTTTGCTATCGCAAAAATAATGAAGGCTTTTTGCTACCTGCGCCTTATTGATGTTTACAACGATGTGCCATATACCGATGCTCTTAAAGGTGTAGAGAACCTAACACCTAAGTATGACAAAGCAGAGGATATTTACGTTGCTTTATTTGGCGAGTTAAACGATGCTATTGCAGCGCTTGCGTTGGCAAATAATCAGTCAACAGTATCAACTGCAACAAGCGCTAACAGCCAACGGATTGATATTATAACTTCCGGTCAGAGTGATGGCGGTGCTTGGGAAGCAAACGGTTATCCGACTGCTAAATGGACAGCATTTGCTAACACACTTAAACTTAAAATGTTAGTACGCATTCGCGAAGTCGGAAGCCTTTCTTCTACTTTTAATACAGAAAAAGCAAAGCTTGCAAGCGCTTCATTTGTTACTTACGATGTTAAAGCGCAACCGGGTTATGCATCTGGCCAGGATGGTAAGCAGAACCCGTCATTCAATGCGTATGCTTACACGTACACTGGTGGATCAGCTCAGTTAACTACCATTCCTACCTTTTTCGCGGTTGCTTTTTATGACGGTCATAAATTGGAAGATGACGTTAGAGGCTTAGGTTTATACGATCCGCTTGTGACTTACAGAAGCTATACAACTGCTAATCAGTTAGGCGTAGTTGATGCAGACGTACCAAGTTCAGCAACTGGTGGCCAGTTCTTTACAGGTAACAGTAACGGTGCTGCATCAGCAGGTTACGGTACAATTAAGGGAGCGCAAATGGCTCAGCCTTTAATGCTAGCTGCCGAAAGTTATTTTATACAAGCTGAAGCAAAATTATTCGGAATCATTTCCTCAGGGTTAGCAGTAGAAGAGCTGTTTGCCCGTGGTATCCGTGCTTCACAGCGTTATTTATTAACAGATCAAAACGAAGCGCTTCAACCTGATTATGCTGCTGAGCCTGATGCTGCTGAAGGTAATGGAGCCGGATTGGACTCTTACGAATATTATCTTGCGCAAAATACTGGTGCTTCTAAGCCTTATTTGGTTGATATAAGCTTGCCAAGTACTCAAGCCCAAAAACTGGAAGCTATCGTTACGCAAAAATGGATAGCCGTTAATTACATTCATAGTAATGAAGGCTGGTCTGATTACAGAAGAACAGGTTATCCTACTACAAACCCGGGTGGTAATGAGTATAATAACTTCGCTTCGGTTCAATCAGTGTCTACTCGTCAGGATAAGTTGCCTGTTCGCGTATTGTACCCGGCATCTGAATATGCACTTAACGCTCAGAATGTTCCTTCAGGTATTAATCCGTTTACGTCTCGTGTGTTTTACGATTTAAATTAATATCTATTTAAATTAAAAAAAATGAAAAAGTATTTAAGCATATTATTATTCACTGCTGCCGTTACAAGCTTAACGTCTTGTTTGAAGGACGACAGGCCTAATTTAACTCCTACAAATTCTCCGGCAGTTGTTGAGTTTTCTTCATCGACCCTTGAATTGCCAAGTTCATCAGTAGGTACAAAATATGCCCTTTATGAAAGAGCATATGAATTGGACCCTAATATTGAAATGCCCTACGTGATTAATTACACGGGTGGTTCAGCAGCTCCAAAGGATATTAAAATCAAGCTCGGAATTAAGCCGGAAGCTATTGATGAGTACGTTGCAGAACAAGCTGAAGACGGCATCACTCTGGATTACTCATTATTGCCAAGCGCGTTTTATTCAATACCTGCTGAGGTTACAATTCCTAAAGGGCAGCGTATGGTTAAAATCAATGTTAAGTTAAATACCACATTGATAACAGATTTCGATGCGCAATATGTACTGCCTATCAGCATTACTGATGCGGATGGTACTACCATTAGCGGTAATTACGGTACTATTTTAACTAAGGTTAGTGTAAAAAACAAGTATGACGGAAATTTCACTGTTACAGCAACAGCGCCTATGGTTGACGTTACCAACGCTACTTTAACCGGATACTACCCATTGGATTCAGATTTGGTTACTACTTCACCGAATTCAGTAGTAATGTTCTGTAACACGTATCTTGGCGGTTTACAAGGTCACCCTATTAAAAGCGGCACCGCTAATTCATACTACGGTAACTTCGCTCCGATATTTACGATGGATGACAACGGTAACGTAACAAGTGTTACTAACTTTTACGGACAGGGTGGTAATTCAAGTAATCGTGCTGCGAGGCTTGATCCATCGGGTGTCAACAAGTTTACGGTATCAGCAGATGGTACTTCTAAAACACTTGAAGTAAGTTATATAATGGTTCAGAATGGTTCTGACAGAACATTCTTCCATGAGAAATGGACCTTTGAAGGAAGCCGTTAATTCTGACTTTACTCTATTAAAAAAAGAAGCCGCTTATTACTAAGCGGCTTCTTTTTTAATAGAATTTTATCGCTTATCAATACTGTATTTACCGGGGCCAATAAATATCAATCCGGCAAAAACAAAAGCCAGTTCAATAGCATGCGATGCCGTCATCAGGTCATCGCCCTTACCGAGGTGCATGGCTGAAGCTACGATCATGTTCAGGGTTAAAAAAATAGCCGCTGGCCTGAACCATAAACCGAGTATAATCAGCACACCACCGGCCGCCTCGGCTAAAGCTGCCATCAATCCCCAAAAGGTAGGGGCAAAGTTAAGGCCTACAAACTTTGCTGATGTACCTAACTGTGCCCAATTCTCCGGTCCGCCTATTAATTTAGGATAACCGTGAAAAATCATCATGGCACCGAGGCCAATGCGTAATACAAGTAAACCGGCATCCTTATACCGGCCCAGGTTGCTTAAAACTGCCATAAACTATCTTACTTTAAAGTGAACGGAATGTTATAGCAGCTAAACAGTTGGGCTTACTTATAGTTTGCTTTCACGTGCTGATTATCAACAACTAAGTGCAGCATGGCGCCATGTATGAGACTATTGTTATTGGGAATATGTCCTACCAGGAAGTCAAAACAAACGGGATAGCCATAGGCTTTAACTACATCTCGCACAATTTCTTCAACCGTTTGTCCGAAAGGGATATCGTTATCCTTAATGTCAGTAAAGCCACCTACTATCAATCCTGCTAACTCCTTGAGCTTGCCTGCGCGGTCAAGCGTGCGGATCAGTCTATCTATTGAATATAGATATTCGCCAACATCTTCAATAAAAAGAATCTTACCTGTGTAATCAAAATCAGATACGGAACCAAGCTTACAAACCAGCAAGGTAAGGTTACCGCCAACTAAAGTTCCGGTGGCTTCGCCACTGATGTTGTGATGTCCTGCCGATGTGTATTCATAGCTCAAAGATTCGCCAAATAAAGCCTTATAAAGCGTTTGGATGGATTGTGCCGATGCATCGGGTATGTTAACCGGCATTTGCCCGTGTATGCTTTGTAACTGGTATTTGCTGTACAGGTGGCTATGCAGCAAAGTAATATCGCTAAAGCCTAAAACCCATTTGGGATGGGTTGCCAGCCTGTCGAAATTTACATGATCTATAATCCGGATAGTGCCGTAGCCACCGCGGGCTGCTATAATGGCCTTAATGCTGTCATCATCAACAAAGCGCTGCATGTCTTTGGCCCGTAGGGCGTCATCGCCCGAGAATTGGTGGTACGATGCCTCAACCGTTTCCCCTAAAATCACGTCAAGTCCCCATGATTGCATCAGGTTGATGGCATCCGTCATGGGTTTTGGCAATTTTTTTGCCGGGCAGGTGATCGCTATCTTGTCACCTTTTTTAAGATATGGGGGAGTTATGCTCATATTGAATTATCTTTGCCAAATTATAAATAACGCGGTACATAATGTCACAACTCGATAAATTTAAACGATATACCATAACATCAGCACTACCTTATGCTAACGGCCCCTTACACATCGGGCATTTGGCCGGGGCGTATTTGCCTGCTGATATATTTGTGCGTTACCTGCGCCTAAAAAAGCGGGATGTAGTGTACATCTGCGGATCTGACGAGCATGGCGCCGCCATCACCATAAAAGCTAAAAAGGAGGGCACAACGCCGCAAGCCATTATTGATAAGTATCACCACCAGATAAAGGATAGCTTTGAAAAGTTTGGTATCTCATTCGATATCTATCACCGTACCTCATCGCCCATACATCACGATCTTTCAAAGGAGTTCTTTTTGAATTTGTATGAAAAAGGTGAGTTTGAGGAGAAATTCTCAGAACAATATTTTGATGAGGAGTACCAACAGTTTTTGGCCGATCGTTACATTGTAGGTACCTGCCCCAACTGTCATAATGAAAACGCTTATGGTGATCAGTGTGAAAAATGCGGTACATCGCTTAACCCGACTGACCTGATTAACCCTGTATCAACCCTGAGCGGTAAAACGCCGGTGTTAAAGCCAACCAAGCACTGGTATTTACCGCTGGATAAGTATCAGCCATGGCTGGAAAAATGGATAGACGAAAAAGAGGGTGAGTGGAAGGTAAATGTATTCGGTCAATGTAAATCGTGGCTTAAATCGGGCTTGCAACCCCGCTCCATGACGCGTGACCTCGACTGGGGTATTGACGTACCTTTGGAAGAAGCTAAAGGCAAAAAGCTATACGTATGGCTGGATGCGCCGATAGGCTATGTATCGGCCACAAAACAATGGGCTATTGATAAAAATAAGGACTGGCAGCTATACTGGAAAAAGCAGCAGAACGAGGAGGATGATTCCTGCCTGATCCACTTTATTGGTAAGGATAATATAGTTTTTCATTGTATCATCTTCCCCTCAGTACTTCACGCGCATGGCGAGTATGTATTGCCTTATAATGTGCCGGCAAATGAGTTTTTGAATTTGGAGGGCGATAAGCTATCTACTTCACGCAACCATGCGGTATGGCTGCATGAGTACCTGGAAGAGTTCCCGAACAAGCAAGACGAATTGCGCTACGTACTTACATCCATACTCCCCGAAACCAGCGACAGCGAATTCACCTGGAAGGATTATCAGGCACGTGTAAATAACGAGCTGGTGGCCATTTTGGGTAACTACGTTAACCGGGTGATGATGCTGATGCACAAGTTTTACGGGGGTAAAATAGAAACAGCAGGCCCGTCTCTTCAACTCACAGATGCTACATTAAATGAACAAATAGGCAAGGGTTATGATGATTTAGCCAAAGCGTTGGAAGAGTTTAAATTCCGCCAGGGCTTGCAGGCAGTTATTGATATGGCACGTCTGGGTAACCGTTACCTCACGGAAAAAGAGCCGTGGAAAACCATCAAAACCAATCCCGAAGCGGCTAAAGAGGCATTGCACAATAGCTTGGTGCTAATTGGCCATTTAGCTACCTGTTTGCAGGTGTTTTTACCAGCAACAGCCAAAAAAATATTCCACATGCTGAACTGGCCGACCGATACCGTTGGTTTTGAAGAAGACCTATCTTTTATAAACGGCCACCAATTGAACAAACCGGAACTGCTGTTTGAAAAAATAGAGGATGAGGTGATTGAAAAACAATTGCAGAAGCTACAGGCTCAAAAAGCTGCGGCTACCAAACCTGCTGAAGCTGTTGTTACGCCAGCAAAGGAGAACATCAGCTTTGAGCAATTTGCCGGCTTGGATATTCGCACTGGAACCATTTTAGCCGCCGAAAAGGTAGCCAAAACTAAAAAGCTGCTGAAACTGACCATTGATACCGGGATCGATCAGCGTACCGTGGTATCCGGTATTGCCGAATGCTATGAGCCGGAGGCCATAATCGGTGCCAAGGTGAGTATACTGGTAAACCTGGAACCGCGCGATATTAAAGGCATTACCTCGCAAGGCATGATACTGATGGCCGAAAATGCCGAAGGCAGGCTAAGCTTTGTTGCCCCGGCGGATGAAATGCCTAACGGAGCAGTGATACGATAAAAATGATGTGCTAATTTAACATGTATTTTAAATTGTGCGCTTAATTCCGTCATTAGAATAAGCTTTAGCAATTCTTACTATCTTAAACCAACCCAATAAAAAATCCCTTTTACACAAAGTAAAAGGGATTTTTTATCATTATGTGATTTAAAACAGCTTTGCCTCGTTTAAGGTTGCGGCTGCTTCAATTAGCATCATACCGCTGAGTTGTACAGTTAAATCAGTCGAGCCCGACGGTTTCTTGGTCCAATCCGGACTGATGGTATGGGCAGGCCTTGCAATACCGTTGGTATATAAGGTCTCCGCGTTCAATTTCAGAAATTTCACCAGTTCATTCCTGTCAATAGCAGCTACAGCTTCCTCTTGCGCCAACAAGGTAAAATACCTTATCAAGATGCCCTTGAACAAGCCGCCATCACCCTGGCCTTCTCCTTTAAGAATACCGCCCGGTGTAATATCACCGCTGATAAGGGATGCTTTTGCCGTACGCACCGCATCGCTTAAATAAGCGGCATCGTTGGTTGAATGGTAAAGCTCAAGCGCGGCGCCTACAAATATACCCTGGTTGTAAGTAAACAGGTTTTTGCTGATCTGCCCGTCGCCGTTGGCGTTAACGCCATCCCAAACCAAACCCGTTGAAGGGTCAACCAACTTTCCTTTTAACCAGGTATACAACGTTTTGGCCAATTCCAGATCCGCCGGATTATCATTAATACGTGATAATCGTGCGGCAAAAATTATGGCAGGTGCATTAGCCGGTGTATTTTTATAATCGAGCTGGTTTTTACGCCAGGCAATACCACCACCTTGGTTGCTGTTAAGGCCGGTTTTTATATCGGTCCATAAGGTGTTGGCAGCGGCCAGGTAATCGGCATCATTGGTAGCATCATAAGCGCGCAGTGTCGATAGCGCCAGCCACTCCATGTCATCATAATAATCATTAATGAGGCTGTTGCCGTTGGTTTGCCTGATACCATTCAGCTGGGCTTTCATGCGCTGCACATACTTGTCATCGTCGGTACGCAGGTATCCGTCAACCAGCACATCAAGGGCATGGGCATTGGGCCAGTAATGAAAAGTGGCATTACCGGCATCATTTTGTACAAAATAACGCCCGTTGGCCGACAGGAAGGTGTTATACAGTTTTTCCTGCAGCGTATCGGCCGTTAAAGCCCAGTTGTATGTAACAGCCGGGCGCTGGTTATCGGCACCGTATAACGGGAATGCCTTATCCTTACAGGCCGGCAGCGATAATGATACCACGGCCGCCGCGGCAAGCTTTATAATAGTTAATTTATTCAGTTTCATAAATCGGTATCTTATTTACAGATGCCGGACCTTTGCAAGCCCCGGCATCCATAGATGATAAAACAGTGGTTATTTTACAGTTACTGAATGGGTGTAGGTAGCACCGCTAAAGTCAACCTTAACATCAGCATTATGATTATCAGCGCCAGACGTGAATTTGAATGAGTAATCATACTGAGAGTTATCAACCGGTACCATTTCGTAATACGAGGCAGGGCTCGACGCATCCGGACGGTTGTTGTCTTTGTTCTTGCTTCCGTAATACTCGGTGCTTGATTGACCGGCCGCATCCTTAACTGTAAAGCGGAACTTGTAACGCTCGTCGCGGCCCCAGCTTTCCTGCCTGAAAACAATCGGTTTATCATTAGCCAACCAGGTACCGTTACCTACGTAAGGCAGATCAAACAGTATTTTACCTTCAGGCGAGAACCAAAGGCCCAGGGCGGTAATTTCAGTCATTTGCGCTTCGCGGGTACCAAAATCAAGTACCAGGCGAACTACTTTCTCGCCGGCAAAAGCAGTCGAACCATTTTCAGCCAGTTTACCCGAAGCGTTGATCGAAAATAAAGATGGCGTACCTTTATTAGCCGACGCGAATTGATAGTCGCCATCCTTAAGTTTGGTAAAGATTTCGAATTTACCGTTACCCAGGTTTTTGAAATGCCTGGCGTTAGCCAAATCCGCACCGCCTTCGGTAGCCGCGCCGGTAATAAATAGGTCATTAGGCGTAACAAACGAGTCAGGGCGCTCTACTTCAATTACATTTGATACCGTTGGAATTTTAGGATTGATGCCTTTTGAAGCAATTACCGTCCATTTTAATTTACCTTTTTCTGCCGGTTTAATACCCGCCAGCGTTGCTACGCGGTTAAGGTCAGAGAAGGTCATCACCAGTGTATTATCAAAACCATTACGGCCCGATGCCATAGCATAAATCGGTTTCGTAAAATCACCGTCCTCTTTGGCAAATGCCACCTCATAGCTTACATAGCCGTTATCTTCGGCTTTGGCTTGCTGCCATTCAAAGGTTACGGTGCCGGTGCCGTCAAGCTTTACAAATTTGTCGTTCTCCGGAAAGTAGAGCGCCTGTACAGCGGTTACGTTGGTATGGCTGAGTTCTTTATCCTTTTTACAGCCCGAAAATATAGTAGCTACTATGCCTGCAAGTATTATGCAGAATATATTTTTTTTCATGTTGATTGATCCTTTTAATTGATGTTCAAACTAAAAATTATTACCAGCCTGGGTTTTGGCCAAGGTTAGGGTTAAGCAGCCTTTCGTCAAGCGGAATCGGCCACAGGTAATTGCGGCTTGCATCAAACCTGCGCTCGTTGGCGCGGATGTAGCCGTTATCCACATTGGCAGGGCCAAACCGGGCACCATGCGCCCAACCGTTAAGCACATCCTCGGCAATACGCCAGCGGCGAATGTCGAAAATGCGCAGGCCTTCCATAGCCAGCTCTGTGCGGCGCTCATTGCGCACCACTTCACGCTGGTTGGCTGATGCATTAAAGTTAATGGCTGCCGGTGCAGTAAAGCCCGCCCGTTGGCGCAACAGCTTTATAGTCCTGTCCCATACAGAAGCATCCATCTGATTAAGCTCTGTTTTGGCTTCGGCATACATTAGCAATACATCCGCGTAACGTAGCATGATCAGGTTAAGCGCAGCCTGGAAGTTAGTACGAGATTTCGGATCGTAATATTTACGGGTATAATAGCCCGTTGGGGATGATATACTACCTGAACGGTATTCATCCGGCGCATTATTATCCGGATCAGTACCTGGCTTGGTATAAATTACCTTAGTACCTCCGCTTGGCAGCTTCCAGTTATACAGATGATAAACCACGGTGTTAGTTAAACGCGGGTCACGATTGGTGTATGGATCATTCTCGTCATACCCTGATCCATTATCATCTATTTTACGGCCATTAAGCATCAGGTAACTATCAACTAGTTCCTGTGTTGGAGCAAGGGCGTTTAGGCGGCCACCAACTGACAAGGGTGCCATATCATAAAATGTTTGATACTCTCTGTCAACAGTAACATAACCTATATCATAAATAACTTCGCTGTTGTATTCGTTCTCTGGCAAAAACAACCCTTCATATGATGGGAACAAGCTGTAAGTACCGTTAGCGTTGCTACTCATCAGCTTTTCGCATTCGGTAACTACGCCGGCCCAGTTATTTTGATAAAGTAGCACACGCGCTTTTAAGGCGATAGCAGCACCTTTGGTTAAACGTCCTTTGTCCGCCGAATCATAAGCAGTGTTAACAGGCAAAATAGCAGCACACTCGTCCAGCTCTTTCAGAATGAAACTAACCACCTGTTCTTTTGGCGTACGACTAACGGTTTTGGTTTCCTCCACTGTAGGATCTTTGTCGAACAAAGGCACGTCACCAAACCATGTGGTAAGATAAAAATAATGCCATGCCCGTAACACTCGTGCCTCTGCTTTCATACGGTTTTTCAGGTTTTGATCCATACCTGTAACCCTGTCAATATTTTCCAATAAAATGTTGCTGGTTTTTATACCTGAATAATGAAACCCCCATTCATTTTTAAGCCGTGGTAATGAAGAATCGTATGTGCCCGCTGCTAACGAGGCCGCGCCTTCGTTATCACCGCGCCCGTTATAGGCATTGTCAGATAAACCTTCGTTATAGAAAAACAGGCTGCTGTTAAACAGTTGCGAATAAGCAGTATTCAAGACTGCGCTCGCTTTGGATGCACTTGTCCAGTAATTTTCATCTGTAAAATTATTGGTAGGCACAAGGTCAAGCTTTTTACATGCTGATGATAGGCTTACCAGTATGATCAAACCTGCGGTTTTTATTTGTTGCGATATTTTCATATTGGTATTATTAAAGAGTTAAATCAATCCCTAAACCATAGTAAACTGGTAGTGGGTAGCTACGGCCGCTATTCGCTCCTCCAAGTCCGCGCCCATTATCAAACTCAGTAGATTCAGGATCAACAATTTTCACCCCAGAAAATGTTAATAAGTTTTGGCCTGAGAAATAAGCACGTGCCTTTTTCATGCCTAACTTTTGTGCAATACCAGAAGGCAAGGTATATCCAAATTGAATGTTTTTTAAACGGACGTATGCGGCATTTTGCAAATACAAATCAGATCCGCGACGGAAGTTGTTGGTATTTGACGGGCTGCCGTTGGCTGCAAGTCGAGGATATTTTGCATCAGGATTTTGTGGTGTCCAGTAATCCAGTTGGTGCTGGTACATTACCTGCGAGTAGTTGAAGTGGAAAGGCTCAATCAGCTCACCACGTAAAAACATGCTGCGTTTACCTACACCTTGCAAAAATACGTTCAGGTCAAACTGCTTATAGGTAATGTCATAAGTTAAGCCAAATGTATAGCGAGGAAGCGGGTTTCCTAAAACGTGTAAATCATTCTCGTCAATCACACCATCGTTATTCACATCTACGTATCTAATGTCACCAGGCAACACACTTACTCCGGTAGGCTTTGGTCCGCTATTTACCTCATCAAGATTTTGGAAGTAACCATCTGTTTTATAGCCAACATAAGTATTCATTGGCATACCTGTTTTCAGCAAAACTCGCATTTCATCGTATGGTGTAATTTGTTGGTCACCTTCAAAATACAAAACCTTATTTTTTGAGTCAGCTATGTTAAAGCTTATCATATGTTTAAAGTTTTTTGTGCTTTTACGATACGTTGCTGTAAACTCCCAACCTTTATTATTTACCTTACCTGCGTTAAATACCGGCAATCCTGACCCGAAAGCTCCTGGCACAGCCGGTTCCACTAAAATATCGCGTGTGGTTTTGTTGAAGTAGTCGGCAGATAGGCTAAGGGCATTCTTAAACAAGGTGGCTTCAAAACCTATATTAAAGTTAGCTGCTCTTTCCCAACGTATATCCTCATTGGCTATATTGAAACCCGTACCAGATGTGCCCACATTATTAAATGCGTAGTTGTTGGGTATGTTAAAATATCTGGTTAGAAATTGATAATTACCTACACTTTGGTTACCCAGTACACCGTAAGAACCACGAATTTTCAGATCACCAAAACGCTCGCGATAGTCTTCCATAAAATCTTCCTGGCTGATACGGTAACCTGCCGATATTGATGGAAAGAAAGCGTTACGGTTTTGTTTGGCGAACTTAGACGATGCATCTATCCTGAAGTTGAATTCACCGTAGTATTTATTATCATAATCATACGACACACGACCGAATAGCGAGTTAAGGCTGCTTTCATTGGTGTTGCCGAGCGTGCCGTTTGTATTAGCCTCATCAATTTCAGTTTCGCCAATCGGAATTCCAAGATCTGGGTCGGTAAGCTTATAGCGCAACGCAGTACCCCTATTAGTAACCGATTCATTGGCAACGCCAGCAAGAACGCCAAGCGAGTGTTTCTTGGCGAAAACTTTGTTGTATTCGGCAATCAACTGGGTGTTCAGGAAAAGGTTTTTTGAGCTGATGTCGTTGGTATTACGGTCAGCGCCGTATACACCCTTAGGCAGGTAATCAACACGCTGCACGCGCTCCAAAGTATGGTAGCTGCCCAGGTTGCTGCCAAACACACCACGAACTTTTAAATCCTTGGTAACAGCAAACTCCGCGCTGATGTTAGCGGTAATTACGTCGTCATCAAACTTGCGGTAACCGCCTTTTTCCAATATACCCAGCGGGTTAAATTCAGACAGTACATCGTTAGTCAGGTAATTGCCTTGGGCGTCTTTAATATCATAATAAGTCGGCGTACGGCCGGCATCAACTATCAATGTACCGGTGCTGTATGAGTGTTCTTTACGCTCGGTACGGGCATAGGTTAATATACTGGTCAACTTTAACCTGCCTATTTCGTTGGTCAGGTTTATACGGTAGTTATAACGTCTTGCGCCATAATCAGGCCCTACCAGGTTGCTGCGCTGATCAAGCAAACCGGCTGATACCAGGTAGCTTGTTGACGCATTACCACCGGTAATGCTCACGTTATGGTTTTGCTGCAAGGCGTTTTTCAGGATAGCATCCAGAAACCACTCGTGGTCACCCTCCTGCTGAAACTGGCGCACCTGAGCCGGCGTATAAACAGCAGGCAGGTTAGCGTTAGCGGCGGCTTCATTACGCAGAATGGCATTCTCGTAAGAGTGTACCGGCCTGTAAGTAATGCGTGGCACTTGAGTACCCACCAGCCCGTTATAAGCCACGGTTGCTTTACTATCTTTTTTACCTTTTTTAGTAGTGATCAATATTACACCGTTGGCTGAGCGCGAACCATAGATGGCCGCACTACCCGCATCCTTCAACACGGTAGCCGTTTCAATGTCAGACGGGTTGAGGTTGTTAATTGCGCCAACATCCTCACTGATAATACCGTCAATAACCAGCAATGGCGAGTTGTTATTAAGCGTACCCAAACCACGGATGTTAATATTAGGCGTTTGGCCCGGCTCCAGGTTTTTTTGCTGAATGGTTAAGTTAGGCAATGTACCTTGCAGGGCTTGTATAGCACTTACTGCCGGCTTGCCTTCAATGGCTTCGGATGTAACCTGGTCAATAGCGCCAACCACGCTTGAGCGTTTTTGCGTACCATAACCTACTACAACCACCTCGTTAAGAGCGGTTTGAGCAGGTGCTAATTTAACATTTAAGGTCGACTGACCGTTTACCGCCACCTCTTGTGTGGTATAGCCAATAAATGAAAACACCAGGGTGGCATCCTCCGGCGCGTCAATGGTAAACACACCCTGCGCGTTGGTTACTGCCGCTATGGTAGTACCTTTTACCTTTACAGTTACCCCGGGCAGCGGAAAATCGGTATCATCTGTTACTTTACCGGTAATTTTTGCCTGTTTATCCGCGGCTTCCTGCCTTCCCGATAGAACGGTTTGAGCGGATGGCTCACTAATTACAATAACATCGCCTATAACTTTATAGCTAAGGTTGAATGGAGCCAGTATTTGGCTTAATACGTCGCGCACGCTCTTGCCTTGCACGTTAAACGTAACCCGGTAACTCTGCTTAAGCACATTATCGGTATACGCAAAACGAACATTGTTATCGGCGGCGATCTTTTCGAGCGCGTCAGTAAGCTTAATATTATTCAGTTTAAGCGTTACCCGCGATTCTAAAAATTGCTGCCCATAAGTATTGTCTGCAATGGCGGTTAGGCACATAAAGCAAACAACAAAACAAACAAGCGAGGTAATTTTCATTAGAATTAGCACATGACGAATCACTCTATTATAAAACAGAGATTTATTCATAATTTTGAGAAAATTAAAGTGTTAGAAACTAAAGTGTTTTGCTACGAATTGCAGCTCTGACGCAAAATCACTTTTATAACCTGCATTGATTTTTCCCTGTTCAAATCCGATTGAACAGGGTTTTTTGTTTTAATTACGTAGATCCTTTTGTCATAATTTAGTTTTTAAGTTTACAACTGGTTATGTACAGTTTAATTTATTGGTTAGTACTCAGCATCCCTTGCCCTGTAGACGATATACGGTACCGCTTAGTGTTGCCTTACCTTTTACCAGGCGGGCAATAACAGCCATAATATCTTTAATGGGCACATTGGTAAAATTGGCCGATATGTTACAATTTGTCAGGTTGGCATCGGCACGTATACTTACTTCAAATTCGCGGTTCAATGTTTTTATTACTTCAGGCAACGCTGCGTTTTTAAATATGAGCTTGCCGGCGCGCCAGCCCGAAAGGTTAGCTATATCAACACCACTGCTTTTTGATATGGAATTATCTTTTTTGTTGAACGTGATGCCCTGCGCCGGGGTAAGGTAAATAGCGCTGAATAATAAAGCGCTCCTTTCTGCGGGCACAACGCCCACTTTTCCGCTTACTACATCGATGTGTAAAAGCGGATCATCGTTATAAGCCTTAATGTTGAAACTTGTACCAAGTACATGTGTGGCGATGCTGCCGGTATGTACTATAAAAGGCTGATCGGCTTTATGCACCACATCAAAAAAAGCTTCGCCGGTTATGGTAACTTCGCGCTTTTCACCTCTGAAGGTTTCCGGGTAACTGATCTGGCTACCGCCGTTAAGCCATACTTTGGTACCATCACCCAACACAATGCTGGTAACGCTGCCGCGCGCTGCAGCAACCTGCATAGTATGCACCGGCGATACGTAATTCAGGATGTCGTAACGAAAGTAGTAGGAAAGCGAAATAAGTACGGCGATAACGGACGCGGCTGCAAGCCACCCTTTATATGAGCGGCGCTTTGGCGCCTCGGCCTCGGCATCAATTGTGTAAAGTATTTTGTTATAAACCCCTTTGCTGTCAAATTCAGCATCGTGCGCGCCGGTTTGCACATCGTCAAGATCAAGGTTTTGAAAATATTTCTCTACCAGTTTTTCCTGCAAACGGCCGTCATTTACCCTTCCGGGTTCATTAGGTTTATTAAATCTTCTCATTGGGTTTACATAAGCAGGATGCAGAAAAAGACCCTACCCCCTAAACGATTCAAAAAAATATTTTAATTATTTAATGGAACGGCAATAGTACTTTGTATCATTTTATTTATAAAGAGAGAACATCGTTTAAAAACAGTAACTTGCCTTTACACTACCAATTAAAGCATTCTCTCACATGAAGTTGTATCCAAATGCTCTTAAGCCGTTTTTATTATTGCGTACACTGTCCGGTGTTTTTTTTACAACTATAACCATTATAGCTGTTTTGAGCTGGCGCGATACGGACAAGTATGAAAATAAAATTCAGGACCGCCCCAGCATTATATTTATTTTGACAGATGATATGGGTTATGCCGATATAAGATGCTTTGGCGGCCGGTTTACCCCCACACCTAATATCGACCGCCTGGCGAAAAATGGCCGTTTATTTACACGCTATTATAGTGCCGCGCCCATATGTTCACCATCACGCGCTGGTATAATTACAGGGATGTATCCGGGCAGATGGAATTTTTCTACCTACTTGGATAATAAAAAGCATAACCGCGATGCCGAACAGGCTGATTTTCTCGACCCGTCAGCTCCGTCAATAGTCAGGTTTTTTAAACAGGCCGGATATGCTACCGGGCATTTTGGCAAGTGGCATCTGGGTGGTGGTCGCGACGTGAAAAATGCTCCGGGTTTTGAACAATATGGTTATGACGAATACGCCAGCACCTACGAAAGCCCCGCGCCTGATCCATTGATTACGGCAACAAACTGGATATGGTCTGACAAGGATAGTGTAAAGCGGTGGGATCGTACCCGATATTTTGTTGATAAAACGCTCGGTTTTTTAAGCCGGCACAAAGGCAAACCCTGCTTTGTAAATTTATGGCCCGATGATGTGCACACCCCTTGGGTGCCCCGTCGTGAGCCTGAATATACCGGAAAATACCCAATGAACGCTGAAGAAGAAGCCGCGTTCAAACTTGTGCTTAAAGAATATGATTTGCAGATAGGGCGGCTGATGGATGGACTTAAAAAACTGGGCATCGACAAAAACACCATTATTATATTTACCAGTGATAATGGGCCTTTGCCAAGCTTCAGAGGGAGCAGGGCCGGTGGATTAAGGGGTTCAAAACTCTCGTTATATGAGGGCGGAACGCGTATGCCTTTTATTATTAGCTGGCCGGGCCATATACAGGGCGGAACGGTTGATTCATTATCGGTGATAAACGGTATTGATATGCTGCCCTCATTGGCCAAAATAGGTAATGTTGCTTTACCTAAAGAATATCCGGGTGATGGGGTTGACAGGAGCCGCGCATTGTTGGGTAAGCCTTCTGTACGGAATAAGGCTATTTACTGGGAATACGGACGTAATAATACCGCATTCAGATATCCTGACGCGTATGATAAAAGTCCGAACATTGCCATGCGTTCCGGAAAATGGAAGCTGATCTTGAACAGCGACGGTACCGACGTTCAGTTGTACGATATGGAAAAGGACAGAAATGAAACAAATAACATAGCGGCAAATCAACCATCAATAACCAATAATTTAAAAATTAAGTTGCTTGCCTGGTGGCGATCATTACCTCGGCTTAAACAAACCGGAGCTTGATAAAAATGGTTATAATTTTTCCTGCAACAATACCACCAATACAGCCAGCGGCAGGTAATCGGTAAGGCCGGTACGCAGGTAGCGTAGTGCAATAGTCATTTGGTTTTCAACCGTTTTTACAGAGATATTCAGCCGTTCGGCTATTTCTTTATTGGTCAGATACTCTTTTCGGCTCAGCAAAAATACCTGCCGGCATTTTTCAGGCAGCGCAGCAATACCTTCGTTAAGCAGGCGCGTTATATCATTTTGCACCAATTTGCTATCGGCACTGTATTGCTCCATTATACGGTCAATAGTATCAATATCAATAGTGGCTTTTTGTGTGCGGATGTACACCAGAACCCGGTTTTTTATTGCTACCTTGAGGTAACCGGGCAAGCTGTTTATTTGTAAAGCGTGGCGCTTAAACCACAAATCAGTAAATAGCTCCTGCACCAGATCTTCACATACATATTTGTCGCGAAACAGGTTATAGGCTACATGGAAGACCTTTGCCGAGTAGCGGTTATACAACATTTCAAACGCACCCCTGTCATCGAGTTTGATCAACTCTAACAGCTTACCATCGGGCCATAATTGATGTTGCGTTGCTTGATGCATAGTTTAATAACGTGCAAAACGGCTTTGCTAATTGGTTATTTAAAATAGAGGGCATAAAGCTAACTAAATTTTTAATTTAATTGCAAGTGTTAAATCCGGCGAATTGTAATCAAGGGTTAAAACGTACACAAAGCACGATGCTAAGCTTATTATTAACTATCCAGCTGTTAACTGTGTTATACTTGCCTTCAAGCGCTATTTTTAAATATCCGGTATGCTTCTTTACTCAGTTCATATCAGATTAAGCCGAAGGAGGTAAAAGTTTCGATTTAAGGTAATCTATCTGGCTGCACACATGATTGTAAACAATAGAATGGTTAAAGTTATATATAATATAACTAACCATTGCGGGCTGTATACACCATGGTTAGTGACGTAACTGATAATAGTTTTTTTCGGATAACGCAGACTAAGCAATATATTTGATAATATGAAATAGGATAAAAAGATCATAAAAACTTTCCCTTCCTGCTTTGGGAGTAACTTCAAAAAGTTAATCTCACCATAAATTATGATTAACAAACTCCCAATATTAAAAGTTAACAGCGTAACAGTAACCATTAGTGCCATCCCGTAAGCTATTGTCCGCGTACTTCCGTCATTATAGTATTTGTAAAGTATGGCTATTAAATATTTCAAATTATAACCTAAAATTAGGTAGTTTTTAAATAAAACACTTTCGCGTTTTATACTTTATAAGCATGTAAACGAATTGCTTTAAACTGCTGAAAACATGGCCGATTTACCCTAAAATGCCGAACATCTAACAGACATCCGGCATTTCAACGTAGCCCCGACGAGAATTATAGAGCCTGTATTACTACATATCATCAATAAAAATTAATATCAAATCGATGCAATCATTTTATTTCAAGATCAAATAAATTTCACCCACGTTTACTTCAAACATCCAAAATCCTTTCCGGGCCTCTATTTCAAATTGATACTGACGAATATTGATTCCTCACAGAACCATCAGCATATAATTTCAGTATTGCATAACCGGGGGGCGTTTCCTGATAGTAATATTTGCCCGCTGATTCCTTATCGCCATCGCCCCACCAAAAGCCACTTAATGAGCCATTGCAAAAATAGGATACGCCGTTATATTCAACAGCATCCTGCAAATGCTGGTGCCCGCTAAGGCATATCTTTATTTTATCTTTATGTTTAAAAAACAGCGCTTTCAATTCTTTGTAATCACCATGCTGTCCGCCGCTCCAGGCACAGGTGGAGGAAAGTATCGGATAGTGAGACATGATGAGTACCGGGGTATTGGCCGGTAATCTGCTTAGATCATCAACCAACCATTTCATCTGTTCCGGGTCAAGCGTTATTCCCGCATTATTACCATCTAATATAACGAAATGCCATCCTTTTTGATCAAAGCTATAATAACGGTTAGGTATTTTTAAGCGCTTAACTACATAGGGTATGCCATACATTTCGTCCTGTTTAGATGGGGCTTTCCACCAGGCATCATGATTGCCGATGCAACTATGAACCTTGAGTGAAGTAAGGCCGATAAACTGATCCCACAACGCCCATTGATTAGTTACCATCTCCCTTGTAACGTTATCATACGATGCATCAAAAATGGAATCTCCTCCATTTAAAATAAAGTCAAACTTATTATTTCTGAGTATCTCAGTGAAATAATTTGCTGCCCTTTCCGGGGCGTTATCCTGATCGCGGATATGTACATCGGTAATATGCGCAATGGTAAGTACCGGCTTTTTGTTATCGGTGGTAATAGCGTTTACAGGCAATACAGCCGTGCTACCCAGCGTAGCCGAGGTTTTTAAAAAACTCCTTCTTTTCATAACAATTTAACTTATTCAGCTTTTGCGAAGATTATCATTAAACAGCCCGTAAACGGCTATTCCGGCCCAGGCCAGATTAATAAAAGCTGAAGGGTATGAATGATCAAAAATGGCGCTTGCCCCTAATAACAGTCCGCCTGCTATGTTGGCGCAGTGAAAAACAAGCGATGTTGCCTGCCACTTTTTAGTGATCAGTAAAAAGTAGGCAATCAAAAAAAACAATGCACCAAGCCAACCCAAAACATCAAATATCAGGTGAGCGGTGACCTGGTGCATGTGTTGTTATTTATTAACTATCCAGCGGTTAACTGTATTGTACTTACCTTCGAGCACAATTTTGTAAATATCTGATGTAGCCTCTTTGCTCAGGTCGATATCAAATTTACCGGTTTGTACAGGCACCTCACCTACTAATTTATAAGCATCGGCTTTGCCCGTTTGCTTAAAATTATTGGTGGTGGCCAGCCATACTTTTACTTTGCCCTCGATGTTTTGAGCAGTCCAGGTAAGGTTGATTTTACCGTCGACCTTAACGGCCTGCGGCTGCGATAATGACACTTTGCCGATGAGCGGCACACCGTCCAACTCACGCTGCTGACCGGCCGATAGTTTGATGTTTACAAAACGGGCTATAGTCGGTAAAATATCAACCACAGCAACCTGCTGTGCTTGTTTAGCATAACCGTTAAGCGGCTGCGCGTTTGTCGCTATCCATGAGGCGCGTTCACGGTCGGTCTGCCCGCCATGCCCGCGCCCGGTTTTAGGGTCTCGGCCATGGTCGGTTGTTATCACAATCAGCCAGTCCTCTTTATATTTGGCTTTACGCTGCTTTATGGCTTCCCACAGCTGGCCTACACGACGGTCGGCAGCGCGTACAGCATCATAAAACTGCTCGCTGTCGCCATACATGTGGCCCATATCGTCCGTATATTCCAGGTAAACCCATGACAGGTCGGGCGCATCCTGGTTAATAGTTTTAACGGCATCGTCAACAACAGCCTGGTCAATATCGGCCATAAATTTGCGGCCCTTATCATGCGGATATTTTACGGTATCAAGCTCCAAACCATCAAAATGGTGATCGAGCTTGATGTTGCCAGTTTGCGCAAGCCCTTCGCCTACCAGCTTGGTACGGTTATCTTCCCAGCTCGAAAAGACGGCGGTCTTTTTAGAAGAATATTGATCCTCAAAAAACCTGAAGATGGTGGGATAATTATAGTTTGGCGCCTTGATGTCATTATCAGGCACGTTATGCTTATGAAACCACACGCCGGTAAGCACATTGGTATAGCCGGGTGCCGAAATGGTTGGCGTTTGGTTAAACTGCCCCTTCTCGCCGCCCTGGTATGCGCTAAGCAGCGCACCTTCCTTAGCTATAGCATGCAGATTGGGTGTTTCCACCTTCTCAATTACATCTTTTGATACACCATCAATAATTACAAAAATGGCTTTCTTTTTTTGTGCCGAGGCCATGCCTGCAACGCAAATAAGTGCCGCAATGGCTATAATCTTTTTCATGTTTTCTTCGGATCAATTTTAATAATTACCAGCCAAATATTTGCTTTAAATTAGGATTAAGCTGCACCTGGTTCTGAGGCACCGGGCGGTAGTAATACTTAGGCTCCTGAAAGGTACCCATATCAGCAATAGTTTGTACTGTGCCCGATGTGCCGTTTTTCAGGAACACGCCTGCATCCTGCCCAAAGGTACCTGTACGATAGTAAATAAAATCCTTACCTAACTCGTTTTTTTCTTTCACCGCAGGAATCGACTCGTTATTTGGCAATAGTATAATATCCGGCACTCCATCACCTGTCAGATCATGCTTGCCCAGGCCTGAAAAGTAGATACCTTCCGGTTCTTTTTCAAGCAGTTTGCCAGCATTCCAACGCATTAAATCGTCAAAGCGGTACCCTTCCAGCGCCATCTCTACCCGGCGTTCGCGGCGGATCTCCAATACCGCAGCCCTTTGTGATGAGTTTATGTTTGGATAACGCATGCTTTGCACCGGATCAATTGCCGGGCTTACCGGCATGTTTGGCATACCGGCCCTTTTACGCAGCAGGTTAATGCTGATATCCAGATCCGCTTGCGTAAGCTCTCCTAATTCAGCCTTAGCCTCGGCGTAGGTAAGCAAAATTTCAGCATAACGAAGTATGGGTATATCAAGGTTTTGCTGCACTTCGGCACTGGTATTGTTCACAAAGCCTTTAATCTGGTGATAACCACTAAAATTTTTACCCAGTTGCTGCACGTATATGCCACCGCCTTGCGAGTAAGTACGAACGTTAACCAGGTTAAAACCCGGATATGCATATGTCTGGCTTAAACGCGGATCGCGGTTTTCAAATTCCTTTACAAACGGGAATGTAGTATATCCTGATTGATTGGTATAATAGCTGCCATCTTTCATCAGGTAATCCTGCAATAAATCCTTTGATGGCGATACCTCATAATTACCGAAAACTGTTTCGCTCCATCCGCTGTTAAGTACACCGTTTTGGAAATACCTGGCCAATATCACTTCCGGATTTCTGCTTAAGTCATCCTGCAAAAACAGGTTGTGATAATCCTGGTTAACATTGCCTGTAGTGTATAACTGAAAACCGCCTTTATCCATTATATCCTTAGATACGTCACGAGCTAACTGTAAATACACATTTGCAGTATTGGCAAGGTTAAGTTCAGCATGATATTTTCTAAACGTGCCTTCATATAAAGCAAACTTTGCCTGATATGCTTTCACTACCCAGTTGTTAACTCCGCCTTTGTCGCCTTTTGCATCTACGTGCTCTGCGGCAAAAGCAAGATCTTCCATAATTTTATCTACGACGAATGCGCGAGGGTCACGGGGTTTCTGCAGCAGCTCAGTATCGTTAACGTTCATCGTCCTATCGTACCAAGGCACGTCCGAATAACGTTTTACCTTATCAATATAAAACTGAGCTCTGAAAAAACGGGCTATACCCTCATAATGATTCAGCTTATCCTGCGATAGCGGTGCCTTTTTAAAATTCTCCAGGAAAAAGTTGGCACTGCGTAACTGCTCCCAGTTCCAGCCCGAAACAATGGTTGAGGCGCTCGGGTTACCAACCATCATGGTTTTAATTTCAACCGCACCGGTTGTCGGTGCATTATCGGTAGAGCGATCGTTATTATAAATACCAAAACCAGGAAAATTGTAAAGGTTGTTTAAATACAGTTTTAAATCCTGCTCGCTGTTAAAAAAGTTGCCTGTACCAATATCTGTTTGGGGTTGCCTGTCTAAAAAGTCCTTTTTACAGGCGCTTAGGCTAAGTGTTGCCAACGCGAAGCCGGCGATATATTTGTTGATGAATTTCATTGTTGCTTTATTAAAAGTTTACATTCAAACCAATAGAGTATCTGCGCTGCCATGGGTAAGCATAACCATTACCGCTACGGTTGGTGTTTGATGCCGGATTGATAGCCGCATTAACGTTGACTGCTTCCGGGTCATAGAACTTTTTGAGTGCCGACCACTCGTAGATGTTCTCACCGCTCACATAAAATCTTACGTTCGACATGCCCCATTTTTTGGTCAGGGTTGCCGGCAAGGTATACCCTAAAGTCAGGTTTTTAAAGCGAATGTATGCCGCATTCAGCATGTAACCGGTTTGCGGTATAGCCAAACCTTTGGCGTTACCTGTCGTAGTACCCAGGTTAACGTCAGCCAGCCACGATTGCAGTATAGGGTAACGGGCATCAAGGTTTTGGTTGGCCAGGCCTGCGTTCAAATAGGCTTGCGAGTGTTTGCCCCTATCAACATCACTATCATTATTAGGCCTGTAAAAATCAAGCAAGTGACTATATCCACCGGCATATGGCTGCTGGTAAAAACCCCAGTACAGGTAATCAAGCGGATAGTAATCGCGTTTAGCCACCCCCTGAAAAAATGCACGTATATCAAAGCCTTTCCAGCTTGCATTCAGATCAACACCAAAACGGTAGCGGGGAGATGAGTTACCAATAACGCTAAGGTCCTTGGCATCACCTGCGGTAAGGCCGGTTTCTATAGCGCCGTTGCCATCAATGTCCTTATACTTTGGCCAGCCTGGTACAATTGAAAGCGCATCCCACGGAATAATAGCTGATTGGTCAAGCGCGTCAATCTCCGCCTGGTTCTGGAACAAGCCATCGCTTTGCAAACCCCATATTTCGCCCAACTGCATATGCGGACGATAGTTTGTTAAACGCCCGCTCGGGTTATCAAAGCGGGTAATCTCCGAACGGCTGTCAGACACTACCAAACGTGCACTGAAGTTAACCGGATCGCTGCTTGTTCTGAAACTTGTTTGATAAGCTGCCGAAAACTCCCAACCACGGGTACGTAAATCCGCTGAGTTTTCAATAGGTGATGCTGCACCTAAAACAGCCGGCATTTCCTGCCCCGGCACCAGCATGCCTTTTGTATCGCGCTGGTAAATATCAAAAGTAAAATTCAGCTTGTTATTAAATAAGCCAATATCGGTACCCAGGTTTATGGTTGAAACATCTTCCCAGGTATAGTTAGGGCTTACCAACCTTGGCGGCGCAAGAGTTATCGGCAGTTCATCATTTATTAAATAATTTGATGTTGTTCTGCGCAAAGTAGCTATATAATCATAATTACCAACTAACTGATTACCCAATGAACCGTATGATGCCCTGAGTTTAAAGTTACTTACAGTTGCACGTAAGTTTTCCATAAAGGCTTCCTGATCAATACGCCATGCTACTGATGCCGAAGGGAAGAAACCAAAGCGCTTATCCTTTGGGAAACGGGATGTACCATCATAACGGCCGTTAAATTCAACTATGTACTTGTCATCAAATGTATAGTTAACCCTGTAAAACAAGCCTTGCAAAGCCCAATCAGCTATAGCCTGTGTTGGCAAACCACCAAAAGCTGTTGCCAGACCGGTTGACGGATAGGATGATGAGATGAGGTTATTTAAAGTTAAATCATTAACCTCACTACGCGAATACTCCTGATTGTAACCACCCATTACGCTCAAAGCATGCTTGTTCCATTTTTGATTATAAGTGGCATATAAGTTTAATACCGTGTAATCATCAAAACCGGTATACTTGCGTACATAACTCGTCCCTTCAGTACGTACATCATTAGGCCCGAAGCCAATGTCAATAGGTAAGCCGTATTCATCATAATTTTCAGCCCCCCTGCGGTAGGTAAATTCACCGTTAACTTTCAACTTATTTTTAATAAGCGCTAACTCGGCATTAAACTGTGTTTGCAAACTGAAATATTTATCCGACGCTTTTCCTCCCTCGGTAAGCCTTGCACCGGTACGGCCCACTTCTGTGTTAGCCCATGTGCCGTCCGGATTCTTATCAAAATCAGTCGGAAAAAGGTTATAGATACCCGAGATAGAATAGTTAGACGGGTTTTCGCGCTTAGTGGATGTAAGGTAAGTGTTATTACCCAGGTTGAGCCACGGCGCAACCTGGTAATTTACCTTACTGCGAAAACTATAACGGTCAAAATAATCATCGGCTATTTTAAGCACACCATTTTGGCGGTTGTAGTTGCCTGACAGGTAGTATTGCGCCTTTGGCGATCTGCCGCTTATTGATAATGCATGATCCTGAGAGAATGTGTAATCGCTCAAAAAATAACGTGTCCAGTCGCGGTTACCCATGTATTCCCAAAGTGAATTATCAGTAGGGTTAACACGCACACCCGGAATTGACGGATTGTCTGAACGCTCTTTAGCAAATTGATAGTATTGATCGCTGTAGTTTACGTTATCCCACGGTGTGTTATTGGTTGACAGCTCCAATAAACGTGAATAAATGTATGGGTCGGTAATTTTATCAGGCATTACCGTTGGTTTGTTAAATGATGAATTGTTGCTATAGTTTAAGCTCACACCATCCTGTGTGCCTGTTTTGGTGGTAATCAGTATCACGCCAAACGCGGCACGCGCGCCATATACGGCAGCTGATGACGCATCTTTAATTACTGATAAATTTTCGATATCCTGTGGGTTCAAACGGTTTAGTTCAACCGCGTCTGAAGGTACACCATCAATCAATATCAGCGGATCGCCGCCATTGATTGAGGTAATACCCCGAATGTTAATATTAGCAGCTGCACCCGGTGCACCAGAGCCAAAATCAATATTAAGGTTGGGCACTAAACCCTGCAAGCCCTGTGCTACGTTTGATATAGGCCGGCTGGCAAGGGCTTTTGCGCTTATCTGGTCAACCGCGCCGGATAAGTTTACCTTTTTTTGTGTTCCGTACCCAACCACTACAACCTCGTTCAGCTCAGAATTATCGGCTTTCAGATTTACGTCGATTGATTTACGGTTACCAACAGAAACCTCTTGTTTAACGTAACCAATGTAGGTAAATACAATTGTAGCGTTTGGCGTTGATACACTGAGGGAATATACCCCGTTAACGTCAGTTTGCGTACCGGTTGTTTTGCCTTTTTCCTGAACGGATACGCCGATTAGCGTTTCGCCGTGATCGTCTTTTACTGTGCCTGTAACCTTGGTTTGCTGTGAAAAAGCAAGGTTAGCATACAGTAACAGACATGCAATTAATGTGATGTAAAGTTTTTTCATGTCCAGCTTTTTATTTGCTGCAAAAGAAAAGCAGCAATGTTAAGCTGACATGAATTGCTCATTAAATAAACTGACTAGTCAGTAAATTTATTTTTTTTCTGTTTTCTTCGCAGTAAATTTTATTTTTAGGAATTATATAACATGGGCAGAAGGAGCTTAAAAGAAGATCAGCAAAAGCGCATTGTAGAGGCATTTTATGAAGTAGCCAAGCGTGAGGGTATTGAAAATACATCATTTGGTAAAGTGGCTAAGGAGTTGGATATGCACCAAAGCCTGGTAGTGCATTATTTTGCTACTAAAGATGATTTGCTGTTGGGGCTGATCGACTTCATTATATTGAAATATGAGAATATATATCAATTTGAATTGGAGCAGGCAGATCCGCTTGAAAGACTGACAGCTGTAATGCAGAACATTTTTTCCAGAAAATGGGATAATTACATTGATGACAGTATTTTTTACAACTGCTTCGCCCTGATATTTCGTAATGAAGTGATCAAGCATCGTTTTCGCGATCTGCATTTGCTATTGCGCGGCTGGTTGCAAAATTTAATACAGGCCTGCATTGATGAACGGCAATTAACCTGTGATGACGCGGCGAAAACTGCGGATCTGATATTTGTAATATCTGACGGTGCTTACTATTATTTAAGTATGATACAGGATACTAACGACTATGACATGCACCTGGAACGTTACAGGCAGCAGGCTTTTAAAATATTAGGGCTTGACGTATTGGCAGAAAAATAATCCAGAAGGGTTTATATTAGTGTACCTCGTTTAATCAAATGTTAATAGATAGCTTTCTGTGTTTATTTAATTTAAAACAGAAGATTTAATTATGAGATATCTGCGTTTCAGTTATAAGTCGTTATCGTTAAAACAAAAAATGCTGAACATCTAACAGATGTTCAGCATTTCAACGTAGCCCCGACGAGAATCGAACTCATATCTAAAGTTTAGGAAACTTCTATTCTATCCGTTGAACTACGGGGCCGGATATTTTGAGCAAGCAAATTTGCAAAATTTAGCTGACGCTGGCAATCGCACTGCATAATTTATTTGCTGCGCATTTATGCCCTTAACGACTTATAAAGTAATCGCACAGTTTGCGCACGAAAACATCATAGTGCTTCGGGCTGGCTGATGTAATTACCAACCGTGATACATGAAAACTATATGATAGGTCGCTGAGTTTGTCTGGCTATCGTTTATTACATACAGGGTTAAATAACTTTCAAACTTGAACAAAGAGCTTTTCTTTGTAAAGGTGGACTTGGACAAAATCAGAACTTACCGCATCGCCGTAAGATTAGTCAAGGGCACGACTTGCCGTATTTACAAAAGAGAGGCACCTGAAAAAGAGACTGTTACTTAAGGTGGTTCGGCATAAAAAAATTTATTGACTAATAGTCTGAAGTGTTGCAATACAATATTGACAGATTAAAATTGCAATTAGAAAAAACGTTTTATCATAATTTGTATATTTACAGAACCTTTAATCACAGCTGGTAATGAAAATTCCTTTAAGAAACATATTAATTATCGCGGCCTTCGGCGTAATTGGCTTTACAGAGCAAGCCCTGGCCCAAGCCGTTAATGATGCCGATAGCCATGAAATAGTGACCAAGTTGGCTGATAAACTGGTAGACGTCTACCCCTTCCCCGACATTAGCGCTAAATACAGCGAAGCTTTAAAGAAAGCGGAAGCCGCCGGTAGGTATAATAATTTAAGTGAGGACGAACTGGCATCGCGCTTGACTGATGACTTGAACAAAGCACACAAGGACGTACACCTGCGGGTTATGCGCAACGAGCAGGTATATAAAAGTATGACGGAGCCGCAAGCCGGCGGTGGTAACCAACGGGAGGATGACTCCGAGCGCCGCGCCAATTACGGATTTAAAAAGGTAGAAATAGACGGAGCTACCTCAACGGCTTATATTGATGCGCCGGGACCGTTCTATGGTTCAAAAGAAGCGTTTGAGATGGCGGCTGCGGCTATGAATATGGCCGCTTACAGTAAATACATCGTTATTGATATCAGGCATAACCCGGGCGGTACGGGGCAGATGGGGCGCTTCCTATCGTCGTACTTTTACAATGCCGGCCACGAGCAGTTTTACCTGAACGGTTTTTATAAGGACCGCAAGCAGGATGAGCAGGAGTGGACCTACGCTTACGTACCCGGCAGGCGTAATCCTGATGCAAAAGTGTATTTGTTGGTAGGCAGGGGCACCGGATCAGCATCTGAAGGATTTGCGTATGCTATGCAAAAATTAAATCGGGCAACCATAGTGGGCGATACTACAGCCGGAGCCGGTATAGCCGGTACATATGTGGCATTAAAAAATAACCTTATTGTTTTTACACCATTTAAAATGGTAGTTGGCCCGGGCAGCAACGTAGGTTGGGAAGGCACAGGCGTTATACCTGATGTTAATACCGGTAAAGCCGATGCACTATTGGCCGCCCGTAAGCTGATACTGGAAGATATTGTAAAAACCGGTAAGGACAGCATAACCCGCGAGTCTGCGCAATGGGTAATTGATAACAGTAATATGGCTGCTAATAAACCGGTGAATATAAAAAGCAAGTATAGTGAGTTGATCGGTAGGTACCCTAACAACGTATCAATAACAGCCGCTAAAAACGGCTTGGTTTATAAATACAGCGTGCCCGGCAAACCGGTTGAAACTTTTACCTTGCAGGAAGTTAAACCGGATGTTTTAGTGATAAACGGACTTAACGCTAACATTGCACCCAACAGTTCGCGCTTATATGTTAACCGTAACGCTGCCGGTAAAGTGGAAAGCTTTACCCGCAAAACCATGATGGCTAACGGCACCATCTACATAGCGCCTCAGCCATTTAAAACAATAAATCAGATTTCAGCCGGTATTAGCCATAAACGGCATCGGCTGATTTTGCCTTTTCGAATGCCTGTTCCAGGTCACTGATCAGGTACTGCGGATCCTCCAGGCCGATATATACACGTATGTATTGGTGCCTTGGATTTTCAGTATCATACTGATCCGGCGGTATTGAGGCAATTGCAGGTAGTACCAGGCTTTCATGGCCACCCCATGATACCGCTATTAGCATATGTTGCAGGCTGTTACAAAACGACTCAATTTTAGCGTAAGTAGAGTTTTTAAGCGCTATGCTAAACAAGCCTCCGCAGCCCTGCATTTGCCGGTGCGCCAATTCGGTTTGTGAAAATGATGGGCTAAAGGGCCAGAGCACAGTGTCAACGGCGTCATGCCGGGTCAGCCAGTCGGTTACAATCCGGGTGCTGTTAAAACTGCTTTGCAGGCGTAACTGCAATGTGCGCAAACCACGCAACAACAACCAGGCGCTATGCGGCGACAGGGCAGGGCCGAGGTTCATAAACTCATGCTCAAATATTTGCCTGATAAGTTCACGGCTGCCGGTTAACACACCAGCCATAACATCAGAGTGGCCGCTGATGTATTTAGTTGCGGACTGCGCTACCAAATCAATCCCCAATTTAGCGGGTTGCTGAAATAGCGGCGTGCAATAGCTGTTATCAATTATGGTAATAATGCCTTTGGCCTGCGCTAATTCAGCCACCGCTTGTAAATCCTGTAGCTCGTAGGTAAACGTATTGGGGCTTTCCAGGTATATAACACGTGTTTCGAGTTTTATGGCCTGTTCAAAATCGGTAACAGATGTGCCGGGTACAAAGGTTGTAGTTACGCCAAATTTAGGCAGCAACTGCTTAAATAACTTATCAGTCCAGCTATATGGGTTCTCTACACATATTACATGGTCGCCTTGTTTAACCAGTGCAATTACAGCAGTGCTGATAGCCGCTATACCGCTCGAGAAAAGCAGCGCGTCCTCGGCGCCGTCAAGCGCGGCCAGTTTTTTGCGTAATATATTTAGGGTAGGGTTTTGGCCGCGCGAGTAAAGCGTGGCATCAAACTCGTTGCCCATGGCGCCGCGCATATCGGCAACGGTGTTAAACGCGAAATTACTGGTTTGCATTACCGGCGGCGATACCGCGTTATAATATTGTCCGCGTTCTTCGCCAAGCTCATTCAATATATAAGAGAGATCCATAGTAATTTAATTGTGTGCCGATAAAGCTTTAGGTTATGTGTTGTTTAGTACGTTTGCTAATAAAGTATATGAGCAGGCCGATTGCAAATATACCCATGCATACGGCTGCCGCAACAGGATGTTTCATGAATATGAATAACGTAACCAGCCAGTAAGTAATTATAAACATTACCGGAATAACCGGGTAAAGCTTTGTGTGATATATCCAGGCTAATTTGAGGTGCCGGGTGCGTTTGCGCAATATAAAAACAGATAATGCCGCGGTTGACAGTCCTATCGTATCAAAGAACATGACATAGCTGATCACACTGCGGAATGAATCGACAAACAATAAAACGCATAGTACCACAATCACGAAAAATGTTAGTCCGAACTCTTGTATCTGCGTTATCGGGTTAACTTTTTTAAAAACAGCGGGCAATATGCCGTCCTCGGCCATGGCGTAATATATTCGAGGGTTTGACATGATGTTTACATTAATAAATGTAAGCACCGATACAAACATCAGTACCGACATGATCTTGTAACCGAGCGCCCCGAAATGGTAACCCGCAAGCACTGCAGCAAGGGCAGGGGTGCGCTGCATTTCGGCAATGCCCAATACCCGGTAATAGGCCACGTTGATGAGCATATACAGCGCGATTACCACCAGCATACCCGTTACTATTGCCTTGGGTATGTTTACTTTAGCGTTGATACTGTCGCCGCCAAAATTAATGGTTTGCTGATAGCCGCCATAAGAGAAAAATACGGCCACAAGGCTTATCCCTACATCATGCCAGGTATTGTAATCGCCCTTGTAGATCACAGTTTGCTCATGCCCGCCCGCCGTGAAAATCGCGCTGCAAATAACCAGCACAATAGCTATTTTAAGCAGATTAAGCAGGTTTTGCGTACTGGCGCTCATTTTTATGCCCCGCATGTTTACAATGTACAGTAACAGCACGGATGCAATGGCCACGATTTTTACCCAAAAGGTATTGTGCAGATGCGCGGGCATAACAAGCGGCACTACATACTCAGCGCCAATTAAGGTAACTGCCGCTACAGATGCAGCGTTGCTGATCACCAATATCCAGTTGATCATGAACGCTACGGCGGGATGGAAGCTGTATGAAAACGCTTTATAAAAACCGCCTGTAACCGGGTAGCGTGCACCAATCTCGGCAAACGTTAATGCTCCGCAGAGGCTGATAAAGCCGCCGAAAAGCCACACGCCGAAATACAGGTACGGATCGGTCAGATTTTTAGAAACCTCCATCGGCGTGGCAAATATGCCCATGCCCACTACCAGGCTGATCACTATCATTGACAGGTCAAAACGGCTGAGTTTTGGAAGTATGCTCATAAAAACCTATTAATCAAAATACGTTTAGCGGGGCGTCAAGATAGGATTTCGGCTTATCAAATACAACGTTAAACGCGTTTTACTTTGAGCCGGATTTGTGCGGGTATCACAAATCGAAATGGCGCTCAGCCCATAGTTTTAAAATCCGGATGCGTTCACGCAAAAAGCGGTCGTTAAAAAATGTGTTCGACCAATCATCATAGTGCTCGAACTGGAAACGCAGGTAAAACACCCAGAACGCGAACCCCAAGTAAGGAACTGCCGCTAATTCCTCCTCGGTAAAGGGGCGCTTTTCGCGATAGGCATCAATAAAAAGTTGAAAATCAGCATCGCCTCTTTCCCTGGTAATTTTGTTAAGGGTGGTTTCCATAAAGTAATGCACGTAGAACGAGGCTACATCATTGGCCAGCATCCCCCATCCGCAAAAGTCAAAATCAAAAAAAGTAAGGGTATGCGGATTTACAAAATGAAAGTTTTTAGGCAGGAAATCGTAATGGCAATAACCAAAGCTGAATTTTGAGGTGTCGAAATCGTTGATCTTTCCAGCTACATAATGCGAGGTATCTTTAAGAAAATTATATTCTTCAGGCAAATTTTTAAACGCCGGGGCCGCTACCTCAACCGGTTGCAGCAGCATGGTATCAACAGTAAATTCATGCCGCGGGTATTGTAATTTGGTTTTACTGCTGATGTTATGGAAATGTGCCATGGCATGGCCTAAGGTACGCAGATGCTCAGGCGAAAGATCATACACCGGCTCACCTTCGGCAAAGCTGAACAATACGCCATAGCGCGTACCCTCGGCAGCGTTGAACGCCTGTAGCTGTTGCCCGCTTTCATCTGTTAATGGGTAAGCAACCTTAAGCCCGCTAGCATGCAAAATATTAAGGAGTTCTACCTCGGCCAGTATTTCGGCACGCTTGCGGTGGGCGTCGCGGTATATTTTAAAAATATATTTTTCAGTTTCGTTTTCAATCAGATAAGTATCGCTCACGTTGCGTATCAGCAGGCGGCAGGTGGTGCCTGTTAACGCGTAATTTTGCTGCAGCGTAACATTTAAGGCGGAGGCGGATAAGGTTGAGTATTGGGTAGGATAAACAGGCATCATGCACAAATATAATTATTTGCGCATGATGCCCGTTGTGTGGAAGGTGATTAGCCTTTTACCCGGATCATCATTACACCATGTGGTGCAAGTTTGTAAGTAAAGCCTGCGGCTGCTTTACCCAAATCTTTCTGGCGCCATACATCACGCACCTGGGCTGATGGGCTCAATCCTATCTCAGACGGTTTTACAGTGATGGTGCGGTATTTTTTACTCAAATTAAAAAAGCCTACCGCTTTGCTGCCGTCGGCCAGTTCTTTAACATACACCTCGTAATCATCCTTAGCCAGTACACGGCGGGCTTGCTTACCCAGCACATCCTGGTTAACGGCTATTACCTCATCATTAGTAAGCAAGTTGAGGGTAAAATCATCCATCTGGCTAATGTCGCAACCAATCAGCAGCGGCGAGGCCAGCAGGCTCCACAGGCTGATGTGGGTATATTGCTCATCAGGCGTTAAACGGGTATTCCGCAAATTACCGCTCCAGCCTACTTTGCCTACAATCAACATATCCGGGTCATTCCAGCGGCCGGGCTTGGCATATTCAGAAATTTTGTACTGGCGGAAGCCTATTTCATACAAGCTTTCCCAGGTATCGGTAATGTCGCCTGTGGTACGCCAGCTGTTGGCATCAACCTGCGGGCCCCATTTCCAAACATCCTTCATGCCGTACTGGCAAAGGCTATAGTAAATGTCGCGAGGCTGCGAGCGTAACGCTTTTTGCATCACACGGTAAGGCTTCATAAAGGTTTCGAGCGAGGTATCGCTACCGGCTACTTCGCTGTACGAGCACCAGTCGTGTTTCAGGTAATCAACGCCCCATTTGTTATACGTTTCGGCATCCTGCAACTCATGGCCCAGTGAGCCTAAGTAACCGCCGCAGGTAAGCCTGCCGGGCGACGAATAGATACCGAATTTTAAGCCATGGCTGTGCAGCCAGTCGCCCAGCGCTTTCATATCCGGAAATTTTTCATTGGTAACAATAGCGCCATCGGCAGCGCGAGCCGGGGCTTCCCAGGCATCGTCCACATTAATGTAGGTCCAGCCGTGGTCAATCAAACCTTTGTCGATCAGCGCCTGCGCCGAGCTTTTTACCTTGTCGGCAGTTACCGAAAGGCCCCAGCAGTTCCAGCTGTTCCAGCCCATTGCCGGGGTTAAGGCCAGCAGGTCGCCAACCTTAATGGTGAGTGTTCGGCTGGTGGTACCCAATGCATTTTTTACAGTGAGCTTAACCGGATAATCTCCCCCCTTGGCTATTGAGCCGGTGATAATACCTGTCGCGGCATCCAGCTTTAAACCTTCGGGCAGCTGCGCGGCCGAATAACTTAACGGCTTTTTACCTGTCGCAGCTATCTTATAAATTAAAGGAGAATTTGGCCTTACCCCGGTTACCTGCGCGCCGTTTATGCGGGGCGTAGCGGGCGCTTTGGGAGTTAATATGTAGGGCGGCTGCTCGGTAGCGGTAATGCTTTTGCCGGTTCTTTGTTCGGTGAATTTATACGTGAGGGTAATGCCCGGTTTGCCGGCAATTTCAACTGGAATATCAACATAGTCTTTAGGCGATTCGCGCTTAGGCAAAAAGCCTATACCTTGTTCTTTTGAATAAATGATTTTCCCGGTCTCTTCATCTTTGGCGCTGATAGAAAATACACCCTTAACACCTTCCTTATTCCTGTTAACAAGCTTTACCGCTTTCTTCACTTTTCCATCAGCAAACGTAAAGTTGTTATTGGTGTTGATTGATATGTTATCAATATAATCAAGCATGGCCAGGTATGGCGTGCCGTTACCTAAGCCGCCATCGCCGTCGCCATCATATACCTTTATGGCGATGATGTTTTCTTTATCCCAGTTCACGGTGATATCCTTTAATGCAAGGCGATATACCCGTTCTTTAAAATAAGCGGTTGAGTAGCCGCCCTGCTCCTCGGGGAAACGCCCGGTTTGACCTACTTTTTTACCGTTAAAAAACACCTCATCGCAATCATCAATGTAAGCCAGGTTAAGCAGCAGCGAATCTTTCAGTGCTGATTTTGTCCTTAATGACGATGGAACGGTAACATGGATGCGGTACCAGGCATAGCCGTTGTAATTAACGCCCTGTTTTTCCCAAAAAGATGAGGTTTTTAGCGTTTGCCAGGCAGCATCGTTGAAAGCCGGATTGCGCCATGCAGCCTCGTTGCCTTTGCTGAATTTGGCCTGCAGCATTTGCACGCGCTGAGCCGTTGCCGTGTAGGCGAATGCCGCCATACAGGTCATAATTAATAGTTTACGCATTGGTTGTGGTTTAGAAATGTCTAAACTACATTTTCAATTCGTAGAATACAACTAAAAAACAACAGATATAAATGCTTGAATTACTTATTTACAAAAGCGAAACCAATCGCTCCAACGCCATGCCGCGTGATCCTTTTATCAGGATAGTTGCATTGGTAATGGGGTTATTCTGCAACGCAGTAATGGCATCCTCGGCAGTATGATAATAGTGGCCGGTGTGTGATGCGCGTGCATTGTAAAACTCGTTGCCGATAAAAATACGCTCATCAACGTTTGCTGCTGCCGCTTTTTCAATAACGGCCAAATGCTCCGCAGGCGCTTCATCGCCCATTTCAAACATATCACCCAAAATGAGTACTTTTTTTTCTGCGCTTAGCTTGTTTACATTCTCAATGGCCACCATCATGCTGCTGGGGTTGGCGTTGTAGTAATCGCAAATAAGCGTATTAGTAGCGGTTTTTACAATTTGTGAGCGATTGTTATTGGGTTGATAACCCTCAAGTCCCTTATTAATCTCTGCCGGACTCAAACCCAGGTAAGTGCCGATACAGATGGCGGCTAATATGTTACCAAGGTTATAAACCCCGGTAAGGTTTGATTTTACCAGATGCGTTTTTGACGACCCTTTTTCATGCCATTCAAGTACTAAATGCGGCGCATTGTCTATCAACTTACCGTTAATCAGGTTATCAGCACTTTGTGTGCCGTAAAACAGTTGCTTTTTAAAAGTACGGTCAGCAGCCATTTGCTGTAATGTGGCATCATCGGCATTAACAAAAACGTTGGCGCTATGCGCGGCCAGGTAATCATACAATTCGCCTTTACCCTTTTTAACACCCTCAACCCCGCCAAAGCCTTCGAGGTGTGCCTTACCCACGTTGGTGATCAGCCCGTGCGTAGGCTGCGATATGGTGCAAAGCATCTCAATTTCCTTTTGGTGATTAGCACCCATCTCGATTATTGCGGCTTCATGCTCCGCCGTGATACTTAAAATGGTTAGCGGCACACCGATATGGTTATTCAGGTTGCCCTGTGTGGCCAGCGTATTAAAATGCTGCGACAGCACAGCGTTAATCAGCTCTTTGGTAGTTGTTTTGCCGTTACTGCCGGTTAAGCCAATTACCGGGATGTTAAGTTGCTTACGGTGGTAACGGGCCAGATCCTGCAAGGTGTCCAGCGCATCATCAACCAGTATATATTGTTCGCTAACACGATAGTGTGCATTGTCAATTACCGCATAAGCCGCCCCCGCCGCAACAGCCTGCGCCGCAAAAGTATTGGCATCAAACTTATCACCCTTCAGTGCAAAAAACAGGCTGCCGGGCGCTATTCGACGGGTATCGGTACTGATAACCGGATGCTTGATATATAGTTGGTATAGATGGTCGATGGTCATGACTTCAAAGTAAATAAAATTAATAATCAATGAACCAGTGGTAAATAAATTTGTGTTGATGTCATGCTGAGCCTGTCAAAGCATAGCGAACAATTGTCTTCACTCACGCACCCTTCGACAAACTCAGGGTGACAGGCCTTCAACAAATAAAGTTTAACATCAATGCGCTTCCAGCCAGTTGCTGCCGCTGCCTATTTCAACAATAATAGGTACTTCGGTTTTAATGGCGTTCTTCATGTTCTCCATTATGATGGGCTTTACCAGCTCAACCTCGTGGTGCGGCACGTCAAACACCAACTCATCATGCACCTGCATGGTCATTTTACCTTGCAGTTTTTGCGCCTTCAGCTCGCGGTGTATGTTGATCATGGCTATCTTGATCATATCTGCGGCCGAGCCTTGTATCGGGGCGTTAATAGCATTTCGTTCGGCAAACCCGCGTACGGTTGCGTTGGCCGAATTGATATCGCGCAGGTAACGACGACGCCCCATCAGTGTGTTTACATAGCCGTTTTCACGTGCAAAGTTCATGGTGTCGGCCATGTATTTTTTTATACCGGGGAACTGGATAAAATATTGTTCGATGATCTCCGCAGCCTCTTTACGCGGAATGCCCAGGTTTTGCGATAACCCAAAGGCCGATTGCCCATAGATTATACCAAAGTTAACCGCCTTGGCATTACGGCGCTGCGTGCTATCAACCTCAGCTACAGGCACACCATAAACATTGGCAGCCGTAGCGGTATGAATATCAATATTATTTAAAAAGGCCTGCATCATGTTCTCATCCTTGCTTATCTCGGCGATGATACGCAGCTCGATCTGCGAATAATCCGCAGAGATTATGGTATGCCCGCTATCGCGCGGAATGAATGCCTTACGCACCTCCCTGCCACGCTCGGTACGGATAGGTATATTTTGCAGGTTGGGGTTTTGCGAACTTAAACGACCGGTTGCTGCCACAGCCTGATTGTATGAAGTATGCACCCGTCCCGTTTTAGGGTTGATCATTTGCGGCAGGGCGTCTACGTAGGTTGATTTCAATTTGAGCAACTGCCTGAAATCCAGGATATCCTTTACAATATCGCTTTTTGTAGCCAAAGCCAGCAATACATCTTCACCGGTTTGGTACTGACCGGTTTTGGTTTTTTTAGCCTTGGGATCGAGCTGTAATTTTTCAAACAGCACTTCGCCTAATTGTTTGGGCGATGATATGTTGAAACGAACCCCCGCTTTTTCGTAAACTACCGCTTCTAACTTGGCCAAGTCTGTAGTCAAATCTTTTGAAAACTCTTTTAGCGTACCCTCGTCGATTTTTACACCCTCACACTCCATATCAGCCAATACATAGATCAGCGGATGCTCAATCTCATTGATCAGTTTCTCGGCTTCGGCCTGTTTTATCTTCGGCTCAAACACCTGTTTTAATTGTAGGGTGATGTCAGCATCCTCGGCAGCATAATCCTTTATCTTTTCGATCTCTACATCGCGCATGTTGCCCTGGTTCTTGCCTTTTGGCCCGATCAGCGAGGTGATGGAAACCGGGGTATAACCTAAATAGTTTTCGGCCAGTATGTCCATGTTATGCCGGGTATCCGGATCAAGCACGTAGTGCGCCAGCATTGTATCAAACAGGTTGCCTTTTACCTTGATATCATACCATTTCAAAATCATTACATCAAACTTGATGTTCTGGCCGGTTTTACCGATGTTTTCATCCTCGAGCACTTCTTTAAACTCGGCTACCAGCGCTTTGGCTTCTGCCTCGGTTGGCGGCACCGGCACATACCAGGCCTCGCCAGGTTTCACCGCGAACGAAAGGCCGACCAGTTCGCAATGGTTAGCATCGGTACCGGTGGTTTCGGTATCAAAACAAATGTCTTTTTGCT